>CADAER010000005.1 GCA_902787025.1 Oscillospiraceae bacterium
ACGGCTCCGAACAGCCCGACGGATGCGAGTGAATGACTCCGATGAGCCGGATGTCGTGATCGTTCCAGTCGTGAATCACCTCGTTGAGCGCGGGAGCGTCCATCGTATATGTCGCGCTCGTGCGCTGCGCGGTGCGGTCGAAATAATAATGGTCGATGTGAACGCCGTCGGACGAGCCGAGGATTCCGCCCTGCTCAGGGAAATGGCAGCCGATAGTCCTTCTTATTTCGTCATAGACCTCGTCGGTCATAACCCACTGTCTTTTTTCATCCTGCATATCAGATAATCCCTCTTTCCGCAAGTTTCTTTTGTATCTCCGGGAACTCGCCGCCGTAGCTGATATAATAAAACGTGATCTCACACCAGGCGGCAGCGATAGCCATCATATCGTCCAGGTTGTAAACATTTTTCGTCCAGCAAATGTAGTTCAGCTCGCCTTCGCCGTTGTAGTTGTCGGCAATGCCGGCGCAGAGCCGCGCATGAGCTTTGCTGGAGTCAATCAGTCTGTGCTGTCCCGTAAAATTATCCTTTCTCTTCTTGTAGTCAATATCGGTCATAATATATGCACGCCAGCCGGACAGCCTCATATACATGAACACGAACTCAACATCGTGCTTTTTGTCTTTGGTCAAATAGTATTTGTGTATGCATTTCATATCGTTTGTTTCTCTCTCCCACGCATCCTCAGAATCATCTTCTGTATCCCACGCATCCTCAGAATCATCTTCTGTATCCCACACATTCTCTTCCGTCCGACGGTCCGTCCGACGGTCATCCCCGACTATCCACCGGAGATAAGTGTCCGTCAATGAACTTAACCAACCAAGCATCATTATCTTCCTTCCTTTTGTTGACACACCGTGTGTCGGTCAAGGATAAGCTGCCGACCGACACACGCCAACCATGGAATCAGTGCCATGTTCCGCCGTCCAGATCGCCCTGACGGCCGCCGTAGCAAACATGTTTAATACCGCTCATATGCACACCTCCTTCTTCAAGTGTCAACAACAGTATAGCCAGGGTGATAGACAACTCGTGTCCATCACCCCGGCTATAAGAAAAAATTTTTCCCTTTTCTTTTTCGGTATGTTTGTTACACTAAGCAGATAATCATTCCCAGAAAAACCCGTTTCAATGATTATCCGAAAGATTGTAGTCCCTGAGGTTTATGCTGTTTCTCCATTTTTCTAATTTCTCTACATATTCTTTGGAAAAAGAGAGTTCTTGCCTTTGTTCTTCAACATAGTTTTCATATTCAGGGTATTTGGTAAAATTCTCAAAATAACTATCTTCTACAGCATCTGAAACCCCTTTAAAAAGTTCACTGACAATCGCTATTAATTTATTTTTTTTCTCTTCAAAATCATTGATGCGTTTTTGCATCATAATGTTTTCAGCAACGCCTGTTCCAACATCAATAGCGGCGCCTGCAATAGGCAAAGCCTTTTCAGCGAACTTGGCCATTTTTACGACTTGCCACGGTTTGAATTTGTAACTTTTAAATAAAGTATCTCTGGTTTTAAAAATTACATTTTTAATTGTGTCGGTTCCGGCGTTTCCGGCTTTTTTAAGAACCTGGGCAGACCCGTGCCCGCTTTTACTTAATAATTTCTCCTTTTTTGAGTTGAGCTTTTCTTGTTCGTTTTTGAACTGATTTTCAAGTTTGCTTGACCACCGCATATTTTCATCTGAATAATTCATAAAAATCATGTTTATTCTTCGGTCAATTTGATAACCTATTTCGTCAGCTCCTTTTGAAACGCCGATTTCATCTTCCAGGACTTCCCGGAAGTTTTCCATTGTGGCTGCCCTTATTTTATTTTTTATTTCTTTTTCAAGGGTTAGTATCTCTTCTAAAACTTTTGTTTGGTTGCGTCTGGTTCTTTCTTTATATTTATCAAGATCCTTCTCGCCCCGTTTCAATGTTTTTTCTATTTCGGGAATGGCATTGAATGTCAAATCATCAATGCTTCTGTCTATTTCACTGATTTTCTTGGTGAACTCATCATTAAGAATATCGCAGCCGGTCTTTGCTATTAACTGTTTTTTCTTTTTTTCAATAATACTGTATGTTTTTTCTTCAAGATCATTTATATGAGAACGGCGTAAATACTCTTCGCGGTTGTCCTTCCACTCATCGACGTCCTTGCCGTTGGGCGATGCGCTGACACAAACAACATTTACTTCGGAAGCTTTATTTTGACTGATTCCGAAATCAGTCAGTTTTTTTCGCAGCGCGGCGGTTTTTATTTCGGATTGCTTTGCGAATTCTTCTTCGTCTGTCGTATCGGCAACATCATCCATTCGGTTTATAACAAATATTGTGGATTCTATTTTCTGTAATTCGTTGAAAAGTCGGTTAACTATTGCTTTGTGGCTGTCTTTCAACGGGTTTTTAGCCGGAACAACATATAAAATCAAATCCGCTTCGCTCAGGTATTTTTCTGTCATACCGGAAAGAGAAACGGCTTTCCCGTCTTCATCGCTGCCGATTTTATCTCCAAACAAGCCGGGCGTATCAACTATCTGACAGCCTTCGCTGATTGAATTGGGAACATAACACAGAATCTCGTCGGACGACTCGTCTGATGAAATTTTCATATTATCAAGTTTTTCATTAAGCCAACCTGCAATTATACTTGTCTTTCCGTCGGAAAACGCGCCGATAAGCACAATTGACAAAATATCGCTGTCAATCTTTTCAATGGCTTTGTCAAACTTGTTAATTGCGTCGGAAACATCCGGTCCGGTTTCGCCCAATTCATAAAACTTGTTTTTTGCGGCTTCAATTTTTTTAATAAGCTCCTCTTTGCCGATTGAATAATCGTTAACAAACATTTTTTCTCCTTCTCCTTATATAATTTTAATTTTTTCTTTGTAAATGTCAAAAACCAATTTATTCAGTATTTCTTTGACATGGTTTATTGAGTTATTCCGAATCTGAACCAGTTCGGATATTCTGTCGCATACAGGCTTGATAAATTTCTCCTCAAAATTCTCCGATTTTATTTTTTCGTTTATTATTATTGTCTCTTCTATTTTAACACGTTCAATATATGTTTCTATAATATTGCTTACTAAATCGTTTCTTTTCTTTCTGGTTAAAAAGACACTCCATATACTAATCGCCAAACCTGCAATGGCTCCCAGAATCGTCCCCACAACATTTCCGATTCCAGGAAACGCCGTGCCCATACTAAAACCGCTGAACGCCATTTCCCCGATTCTTGAAAGGTGCTTGAAAGCTTCTTTAAAGTTGGTTTTTCTTTCCGGTAAAGCATTTTCATTAAAATCAAATGTCCATTTGTCGATGGATTCGGCAAACCCTTTCTGAGCGTCGATGTTATCCTCGTCGGTGCGTTTAATCAAATCGTCAACGTCCTCATAAAATTTATTTATGGCTGCCGTTATTTTATCTTGTATTTTTCTTTTCAGTTTGCTTTCAATTTCATCTTTATGATTATCAAAATACTCTTTAACAATAATGTCAACATTTTTCAGGGTGCATTCGTTGCCCACAAGGTTTAACAAATCAGTTTCTGCGTCGGTAAAAACTTCATTAACAACATTCCCGCTGATTGCGCCGATTGATTTTCCGAAATCTTCTCTTGCATCTTCGCATTGACTTTCTAATACGTTATAGTTTTTCTGCCATTCGTTATACTTTTTAAACTCAATTTTTCTCAGAGCATTTAACTTGTCAAGCGTTGAATCAAAACGGGATTTTATTTTTTTAATGTTTTCATCACAGATAGTTTCTTCAAAAGTCAGGATATATTGCTCAATAATATCAGTAATTAAGGAAATTCTGCTGTCCGATATCATTTCCGGAATATTGTCGGAGTATTCTTTGGCGTATTTTTTCTGATCGTTTAAAAGACTTTTTCCTTCGTCAATAACTATGGATGAAGTTTTGCTGTTTTGTCCTTGATAAGCTTCAGCACAAAAAGCAAGCAGTCCGTTTACGCAAATACTTCCTTTATAGTTATCTCCGAGAAATTTCAAATTGTCTTTCGTCTGAATAACAATTTCTTGCTGCTGATAATATGCTATTTTTAAATCTTCGGAATAAGACCTGTCTATTCCCTTAACTCGGTTCTTTTTCGGTTTGCAATGAACATTGAAAACTGTATAGACCGATGTGCCGTCTTTCATATAATCTTTAATTTTTTCAAGGGTTCCTTTTTCAATCTTTTTTCCGGAACCGTTCACAAAAAAGATAATATGTGCCTTTTCCAGCGATTTTTGTATTATGCTCTTGAATTTGCTTTCATTTCCTTCAATTCCGGGAATATCAATTAACGAAAAATTCTTTCCTTTTATGTTCAGATTATATTCCGTTGCGCTGCAAGTATAATCCGAACGACCGGTTCCGATTATTTCACCGTCAATATGTCCAATTTCTTTTTCTGCTTTTTTCAAAGATTCTGATGCTTCAAGCATCTTTTTTTCGTTTTCAATAAATGTGAGAAGATTATTGTTCTTTTTCATAACTGATGATTATATCACTCCAAAATACAAATAGGATATAACTGCTCCCGCCGCGGCGCCGCCCAAAACAAGACCGGTTGATTTTATTACCGATTTAAGGCGTTGTCTTTTCACTTGTTTATCAACGGCGGTGTTCATTTCTGACAATTGTTTTACTAAATCATCGTATCTTGTAATATTTTCAGCCGTTTCTTCACAATACAATTGTTTTTGCTTTAACAGTGTTTCTCTTCTTTTTTCATCATCATAAATGATTCGTAACGACTCAATCAAGGTTGATTTGCCGGCATTGGTTTCTCCGAAAAAAGCAATGCACAGTTTATCCCACTCGCTGGACTCTTCAAGTTGCTTGATTTCAGTTTCAAACGCATTGTTTAATTCTTCAAAGTGAGAAATAATACCATTCAATTCGTTTATTTCTTCTTCAATTTCTTTTGTTTTTTCTCCGCTTTCCAATTCCGCTTTTTCTCTTTTCAAATCTTTTTCCGCATTTTCAAGCAGCATTAAAACATCGCTGTATTTTTTCTTCATCTCTTCTTTTTTCAAAAACAAAACACACTCCTTTTATTATATTAGCAGCTGCCATGTATCTGTGTTGCAACTGTTCGGCGCTCTTTCCGCCCAAGGACCTTTACCGTATTTTTTAAACAATTTATATTCAAGCTCATGACATTTACTTGGCGGACAGCACTGCCAAGAAACTTTGATATCGTCTCGGTTTTCCTCCGTAACAGACCAGTAATTTCCGGCTCTGGATTTATTATCGTAATTCAGATTGTAATATTGGGCAAACCGCCAACGGACACCGCCCGAATAGGAAGCCCTTCCGCATTTCATTATGCTTCCGTTAAGCCATAAAATATATACGCCCGGGGCAGAGGGTGCCTCGTGAATTGCATCAGAGAGAAGAACTTTTGTTTCATAACTGAAATCAGTCGGCTTTTTATCGAGACCGCTTTTATCTTTGCTCAATTCTTCGTCGGTTCTTCTGTAAAGATTGCTTCTTGCTGTGTTTATGGCTTGTCTCCGCTCATTAATTTTGTCTATGTTGACGGTCTGTGTCTTCTCTGCCCAGTTCAGCTTGGATTCCTGTTCATCTAAAAAGGCATTAGCTTTTCTTTCGCTTTCATCAATCGCATCAGATATAAGAGACTGACCGATTTGAAACGCTTTTCCGATTATTTTTAAAAAATCCATATGCTATCCTTTCTTTCATCATTTGATGAAAAATAAAATAATCATTCTATTCGTTCATTTTTATTTTCTTCCTGTATTTTTCTGCCGACTTTGTTTCAAAAATCACCAGCAGGCTTCGCGGCCTGCTCATTCCTACATACATAAGATCAGGCTTGTTGTATGTCTGGATGTCCGTAAGAAAAACAACGGTGTTTTCCATACCTTTAAAACCTTGAATTGTGGAATAAGTGATTTCTTCGCTGCCGTCCCTGGCAAGATCAATTTTATATTTGGTGATTTTTGAAGCAATTGACTTTTCATACTTGAACGGAGACAGAAGAGTGATTTCTTTTCGGTTGATTCCGTTCGCAATCAATTTTTTTAGCTCTTGTTCAACAAGCTCTTTTTCTTCTTGCTCCGAATTGAATTGAATGTATTTCACAGCAGGCAGACTTTCGTCTTTTTTCAGCGTTTCAACAGATATACCGACAACTTTGTCCATTTCCGCCTGTATAGCAGGAGTATTTCTGCAATTAACCGTCAAATTAAACATTGCGAAATTTGCCCTGCCTTCCAGCATATCAACAACTCTGTCATAATCAATCCCGCGGTTGAAGATTGTCTGAAGATTGAAATCTCCGAAAAAATACCACTCGCCTTTTTTTAACCCGCCTTTTATGATTGTATCAAACAGTTCAAGATAATCCGGATTCATCAGATCCTGAGCTTCGTCAATTATTATTTTATCAAACTCAACCTGTTCTTTTTCAAGCGCATCAAGGGCAAGAAACGGTAAATCCTCCTTGTAAAACTTGCCCGGATCGGTTATCGAACTGAAATCAAAATCGGTATTTCTCCGTATAAGATTCTCGAGAAAATCGGTAAACGAGCCGACATATGCCGGTTGTATCTCCTCATCTGTAAAATGCTGTTTCAGCTCTTTTGCCAAAAGAAGATTATAACAGAACACCGCCGTCTTTTTGCCACTGACAACGCTTTCTTTGGCATTTTTTATTGCAAGGACCGTTTTGCCTGTGCCTGCTGCACCGTTAATAAGGCATCTTTGATTTGATGCAAGGCCGTCAATACAGCGGTATTGCTCATTTGTGAGATTTATTATTCTGTCTTCCGAGTATTCAATCTTTGTTGATACAGGAACCGCTTTTTCAAAGTCTTTGCGAAGTATGTTCACGATGTCATTTACATCTTCATTTGAAGGATAGATTACAATAACTTTTTTGTCACGCAGTTTCTTGCTGCTGTAATCCGAAAGCCTTTTTATAAACCTGCCGACATATTGGGAATCTCTTTTGTCGAAAACCTGTTCCTGAGAGCAATCAATATCACTGTTTTCATATTCGATATCGGGGAACATAACCCCGTATCCGCTGAGCACCTTTCGTGTGCCTCCGCGCTTTTCGAGCTCATCAATTACACTGAACATTCCCTCACCGGCCTGCTCAAACGGGCCGCGTACTTTTTTGTGCTCCACGCCATATTTATCGGTATATATCCAGATTCCGTCTTCTCTCTTTACGCGACCGCCTTTTACTTCAAGAGCAAAAACGCCCAGATTTGATGCGAGCACAAGAAAGTCGATTTCCCCGAAAACAACAGTCTGATGATTCTCAATGCCGAGAGAATGGAAGACCACCCATTCTTTTGTCATCGGGTCATTCTTAAACCACTCAAATATTTTTCTTTCTGCCGACGATTTTACTTTAGGAGAAATGACGGGAGGAATCATTTTTGCCATACAGTCACATCCACTATCTGATATTCTTCACTTTATCCCCTTGTGCGCCGAGCCACATCAGGATACCGTCGCCGTAGCTTTCGGCTGTGATGGTATAAACGCCGTCCTTTTCCGATATGACCTTTGCGGTGGGGACCTTGTCGAGCATTGCTTCAAGCACGCCCGAATATTCAAAGGTGACTCTTCGGAGATCACCCGAATACATAAACTGAATACGCTTGCGGAATTCGCCGTCTTTGAATTTTTTTGCGTATGGCACTTCAAATTTTTCGCCTGTCGCTTTGATATTGCCCATTCTGTCAATGCGGTAGATTATCGGATAATCCGTTTTCCCCTCTCCGTCGAACACAAGACAGTAAAAATAGAATTCGGAAAACAGAATGCTCACGGGCTTCATGATTTTACTGCTCTTTTTGCCGTCCTGCCTCGTGTAGTCAAATTCTATCATATTGTGTGAAACTATATGTCGCGAAAGATTCCATATCGGTGAAAGCAGCTCTTTGTTATGCTGCAGCGGCACATAGTTGAAAAATTCGTTCCGGATGATTTCCTCCGCCGTCTTTCTGTCTTCGGGAGAAATCTGCATAATCAGTTTTTCGATTATCTGCGAGAGCTCATCCTTGCGGAACGCGCGGCTTTCCAGCAGTATTTTGCACAGAGCGAGCGCTTCCTCGTTTGTCATCCACTCGCGCTCAAGGCGCACAAGATAATAGAAATTGCCGCTCTTGTCATATTTGATTGAAATCTCGTTTTCGTAAAAGTGAGTTTCCGTTATATAGGCGCGCAGGTCATCGATGTCGCGCTGAATTGATTTGAGCGAAACCTCATATTCATTTGCCAGCTGTTCCTTGCTGATTTTTTCGCCCTTGTTCAGCCGCTCGTAAATGTTGAGCATGCGAAAACCTTTGTTGTTGCTGAATTCCATAAAACAATCCACCTTTATCACCTCGGAATCATTATATCCGCGGTGATGGACAAATATGGGGAATTTATAAAACTATAACAAATAATATTCATATTATACTTGAAAATTGAATAAAATTCAACAAAAAATCTATTTAAGAATTATATTTCTTTATGGCTGATTGGTGTATCAGTCGTTTTATCTCATTCAGGTTAACAAGATATGCAGTCTGTTTAAGGATTCGCAGCATACTGTTTCGAAAATGTTATGATTGATAAGATTAATTCCGGGAGCCACTTAAATAAACCGAAAATGCTCCGCAGGCAGGATCTGCGGAGCGAGAATGTTGCTGAATCAATTGCAGTATTACTGCAATTTTTCTGCGGTTTTCAGTTGATTTTTAAGCGGACTGACAAGCTATAAATCCAACAATTACAAGGGTTCTAATGCTTATTAAACAGTTCACGAAAGAGGCCGATGGCATTCAAGAGGTAAGGGGTTCAATCCCCCTCATCTCCACCAGAAAAACAGTCCGTCCTTTTGGACGGACTGTTTTTGTTTTGGTCACTGCGCCATAATCAGAATTCTAATCCTGTCGTGATAAATTTGAATTGATTGTTTGTTTAAAGTAAAAACAGCGGAGCAAATCTTTAATCAAAAGCGATGCTCCGCTGTTTCATTAATACATTTACAGGGTAATGCCTACGAATGCGAGGACTTTGGTTACAAAATCGATGATATAATCGATAACCGATTTGACGAAATCAAAGATTTTGTCGAGAAGCGATTTCTCTTCGCCTTTTACGGTAAAGCTGATTGTTTTGTCTTCGCCGAGGGTGTTGCCGTTGTTTGCTTTGAGATCTTTGCCGAGCTTGAGTGTATATTCGCCGGCTGGAAGATTCTCATAGGAAAGTTCGGTGTAGCTGTTGCCTTCACCGTTCTTTGTGAAATCGGAGAAGGTTACGCCTTCGACTTTTTTGCCGTCTTTGTCATAGATGCCTATCTGCTCGAAGTTTGCCGCCTGGTTTTCGGTCATACCGCGGTCGAAAGTGATAACTATCTTGCCGCTCGCTTCAAGTTCCGCGCCTTCAAGATCGGCATCATTTGCTTTGACCGATACAAGGCTCAGGGGATTGTTGCCGCCGCCAGTTCCCGAGCCGTCGCCCTTGACGGAGAATGAAATTTCAACCTTTTCGCCGAGTGTGTTGCCGTTCTTTGCTTTTAATTCCTTGCCGAGGGTGAGAGTGTAGTTGCCCTTTGCGAGGTTGCCGAGCGTTACGATGAATACGGTTTTATCCGAGCCTGCGGAAACGGTGGCGTCCGCCGCGGAGCCGTCTGCCGCCTTGGCTTTGATTTTTGTGATGTTGGCCGCAAGAACGGATTCATCCGTAACATTGTTTGAGAAGGTCAGAGTAATTTCCGAACCTGCGGGTATTTTTGAGTTTGCGAGGTCGGTGTCGCCGACTTTTGCGGAGACGAGTGAAATAGTCTTCTCGCCTTCGTCACCTTCGCCGCTGCCGTTGCCGACGGTAAAGGAAACGGTTACTTTAGTGCCGAGAGTGAGTTCGGTATTCTTCGCGGAGATTTCTTTGCCGAGGTTAAGGGTATATCCGCCGTCTGCGATTTCGCCGAGATTGACTGTGATAACGGTTTTATCCGAGCCTGCGGATACAGTGACGGTTTCAACTTCGGCGCCTTCGGAATCCTTGACTTTGATTTTACTTGCGTTAGCGTCAAAAACGGTTGAGTCTGTTACATTGTTGGAAAAAGTAAGGGTAATCACGGAACCCGAAGGGATTGTCGCGCCTTCAAGGTCTGTGTCGCCGACTTTTGCGGAGATCAGTGAAAGTGTCTGTTCGCCTTCACCGCTGCCGTTGCCGACGGTAAAGGATATGGTAACTTTGGTGCCGAGAGTGAGTTCGGTATTCTTAGCGGAGATTTCTTTGCCGAGGTTAAGGGTATATCCGCCGTCTGCGATTTCGCCGAGATCGACTGTGATAACGGTTTTGTCCGAGCCCGCGGATACGGTGACGGATTCAACTTCGGCGCCTTCGGAATCCTTGACCTTGATTTTTCCCGCGTTAGCGTCAAAAACGGTTGAGTCTGTTACATTGTTGGAAAAAGTAAGGGTAATCACGGAACCCGAAGGAATTGTTGCGCCTTCAAGGTCCGTGTCGCCGACTTTTGCCGAGGTGAGAGTAAGGTCTCCCGCCACCGCGAACACGGTGACATTGAGCACCATAAGAAGTGCGAGAATAACACTGAGAACTGATGATGTTTTTTTCATTTGGATGCTTCCTTTCGTCAAATATTATTATCTTTCTTTTTCTTTATGATTAATGCAATCGCAGGAACTGCGATGACTGCAATAATGCCCGATATGATATACGGAAGAGCTTTGCGCGCACCGCCGTTTTCTTTCGCTTCGGAAGTGTTGTCATTCGGAGTCTGTTGAGTTACCGACCCGGAATATGTTGCGGTTGTGTCGTTTTCTTCTGTTTCGGACCACGACCATAGATCGGACTCCAAGACGGCTGTTTCCGTCTGAGTTACCGGTTCCGTTTCGCTTGCCGTTTCTGTAACCGTAACCGCGACAGAAGTTGTATCAGAGGTTTTTTCGGGCGCGGAAGTGCCTGCCGCCGAAGTTGCTTTTGAGGTTGATACCGCCCTGTGGGTTATTTCGCGTTTTGTTTTTTCAATTACGGTTGTCTGCTTTGCCGAAACGGGTTTTACCGTGGTCTCAGGTGTTGTCGTTGCCGTTGTTGACGGCTTGGTTGCGGATTTCGACCCGGCGGCTGCCGCCGATTTCGAGGTTTTTACTTTTGTCGTCTGTTTTGCCGTGGTTGAGGGTTTGGCGGTTGTTTGTTTGGTTGTTGTGGGTTTGTTGGTTGATGTGGCCGGCGGCTTTACCGTGGTTGTTTCCGCCGCTTTGGTTGTAAAGCTTATATAAGTGTCTCTGCCGAGGCTGACACCGCTTTTTGATGTGATGTCTTTGCCGATTTTAAGAATATATGTTGTTTCCGGTTCAAGCGGTGATTTCGGCTTTATTGTGACGATTCTTTTGATTGAAGGGTCAACCTGGTCGTCTCCCATTATGACATCGACCGGCACATTTTTTCCGTTCTCATCCGTCATTGAAAAACATTTCATATTGTTTTCCTTCACGGTGAAGTGAACAACATTTTTATTGAAATTGAGAACGATTTCGGGAGTCAGCGAGACATTCTGCGCTCCGTTTGAAACGCTTGAAGATTCAAGCGCGAGCGGTTTATCCTTTCCGCCGCCCGTGCCGTCGCCGTTGCCGCCTTCCGCATAAGCAAAGAATGCGAAAGTCAGCGCAATCAGAGCGGCGGTAATCAATGCCGTTACTCTCAGCGCGGTTTTTCTGTTCATCATTTTCACCTCTTCATACACTCAAAACTGTCGGCTGTCCAGCGGCGGTAGCGGCAGTTGTAGCAGCTTACCGCATCGTCACACACAAGCTCGTCTTCGCAGTCTTCCGAGAAGAACAGGCAGTTTTCCGCTTCCCGCGCGGCAGCGTCAAATGCGCTTTTGCCGCCTGAGAATACGGTTTTTCCGTTTATTTTCATCCATGCTGTCATTGGTTTTTCTCTTTGTTCTTTTTGATTTTCGGTTTGGGCATATAACAGCCGTTTTCATTAACTATGACGGCGGTAACCTGTCCTTTGCTGTAAAGCAGTTTTGTGGGATGAACAAATCTTATTGAAAGATTCTCCGTTATTTTGTTGCCCTCTTCATCGGCAAAACGGGCAACGCCGTAAACCGAGGCGAACTCGGAGAGAGTCCATTCGGGCTTGTTCGGGAGCGGTTGCAGCTTGCCTTTGATTCTGCCCTCTTCTTTCCCCGCGCGAAGAGCCGCGCCCGCGAGCGCGCCGATTATACCGCCGCCCGTGCCGCCGTGTTCGCTCAGATGAATTTCGCCTGAGAAATTTTCAGCCGCCTTGTATGCGTCCTGCTTTGTGAGAACTTCGTTTTGCGCACGCTTTCCGAAAGCGATGAGAGATGAATAATCGAGATTTTCGTCATCGGGCAGAATGCAGAGGCCGGGATCGGAGCCTTCGGCGGAGTATTCTTCGAGATAACTCTCACAGAATCCAGTGAACGCATCAAGGTCGGTTGTTTCGACTGTGCAGCACATTGAGCTGTTGTGGGAGGTGTATGGGATATCTTCGTGAATATAAAGCTGGTAGCGGACCGTGAATCCGCTTTTCGCGAGGTCTTTGATTGCCGCCTCGCCCATCATATTCTCGAGGAGTTCACCCGTGCCGATGCTGTCGTAATTGTCGGTGTCATCTATGCAGACAAACAGTTTCAAGCGGCATCCTCCTTATGCTCGGTTTTCGGCTCGCGCATTTCGGTGCCTTCGATTATCGCGCCGAGCCAGTCATCGTTTATTTCAAAACCGAAAAAGTTTTTGTAAAAGGTTTTTATTTCGGCGTTCATATCTACTTCGAATGTGTCGGGATAAAGCAGATTCATAAGCCAGAGCATCGCGAGAGGCGTTTCAAAACTTGAGGGATGCCCCCATCTTGTTATGCCGATGGGGATCTGATAAACCTCGCCGTTCTGCACGCAGGAGAGCCCCTGCCATTTGGAGTCGCCCAGAATGTAGTCATCCACCTGCGCCTCGTTGCAGATGATTATGTCGGGATTCCATGCGTAAATCTGCTCGAGGGTTGTGTATGCCTTTTCGCCTTCGATGCTTAATTTTCCGCTTTCGACCGAGACATTTTCGACTCCCGTCAGGGCTATCCATTCGGCGCAGTAGCTGCCCTCATAATCGGTGCGCACCGCTTCGTTGACGGAGTGATAGAGGCGTTTCGGCGTTCCCTGCGCGCCATTTTGCGCGCGGTCAATAACAGAGCGGAAATATGAAACATATTCTTCCGCTTTTCCGGTGTTGCCGAAGGTAGTGCCGAGAATTTCAACGGCTTCGAGCTGGTCTTCTATGGTGTTGTAATCAATTACGATATAAGGGATTCCCATGGCGTCGATTTTGGCGCGCTCGGTTGAGTCCTCATAAACGCCTGAATTAAGAATAATGAGGTCGGTATTTCTCGCCATAATTTCCTCCGCGTTGACCGAACCGCTGTTTTTGACAACAACTGCGTTTTCAAGTGAAGGACAAATCTGCATAAGCAGGCGGCTTCTCGCCGCGTTGTTTGTGAAGGAAGTGATTTTGTCTCCGCTGCCGAGCATAACGATTATCGGACCTGAGAACGGACAGAGCGTGCAGACGGACTGCGGATTTTCAGGCACGGAAACCTCTCTGCCGACGGAATCCGTCACGACGAAACCGTCCTTCCCGGGAGTCGCCTTCGGTGTGCAGCCGCAGATTGAAACCATTATTAAAATGAGCGTTATTGTAAGAGCCGAGCATCTTTTCATAAGGGATTCTCCTTATTATATATCACTGCCGATAACGGCAACTGTTTTTACTGTTTTGCCTCCGGCTTTTATCTCTGTAACCTCGGCGCGAACGCCGTAAACCTCTCTGAGCGTTTCCGGAGTGATGAGTTCGCCGGGCGCGCCCGTGCGGAAGGGTTTGCCCTTGCAGAGCATAACCGCTTTTGAGGGGATGCCCTCCGATTCAAAATACAGAGGATGCTGCAAAGCGTGTGTTGCCATAAGCACGGAAATACCGTCGCTTCGCACAAGATCCGAGAGCATTTCGAGAAACAGCAGTTCGTTTTTGAAATCGAGCGAGCTTGTGGGTTCGTCGAGAACAATGAGAGGCGCTTTCTGCGCGAGAGCGCGAGCCAAAAGAACGAGTTTTCGTTCGCCTCCCGAAAGCTCGGTGTAAGGTCTTTCGGAGAAGTTTTCAATTCCCGTGCGGGCTATGGCGTAATCGCAGATTTCGTAATCCTCTTTGCCGGGCGCTCCTAAAAGCCCGGACTGCGCTGTTCTGCCCATCAGCACAACCTCGCGCACTGTGTATGGAAAAGTCGGCGCGTGAACCTGCGGAACATAAGAGACAAGTTTAGCGAGTTCGGGACGGGAAAGAGTTAAAACATCTTTGCCGCAGACCGAAACTAAACCCGAAAATGTGCGATGGAAACCGAGAACACAGTCAAGCAGAGTGGTTTTTCCGCTTCCGTTTGGTCCGAGAAGGCATATTATTTCGCCTTTGTCCGCAGACAGCGAAAGGTTTTCAAGGAGGGGTGTTTTATCGTATGAAAAAGAGAGGTTGTCAATGTTTAAAATCACGCTTTGAAACCTCCCTTCGTCTTTTTGAGAAGGTAAACGAAGAAGGGTGTGCCAATGAGGGCGCAGAGGATGCCTATGGGTATTTCCGAACCTGTCAATGTGCGAGAGAGCAGGTCCATAATTACCATAAACGCCGCGCCGAGAGAGATGCTGACGGGAATCAGCTTCTGGTTGCTGTTGCCCGTGAGCATTCTGCCGATATGGGGAATCACAAGCCCCACCCAGCCGATGGTGCCGCTTATGCACACGGCGGCGGCTGTGCAGAGGGTGGCGCCTCCGATAATGAGAATCTGCGCTTTTTTCACATCAAGCCCGAGCGAGGCGGCTTCCCTCTCGCCCATAGACAGAACATTGAGTTTCCACCGTGACAGGAAAATGAGAAGCATACCCAATCCCATCGGAATCAGTGCGTAAAGGTGGGAATAATTGATTGAAGCGAAACTGCCCATAAACCAGAATGTGATTGAGGGAAGCTGACTATATGGATCGGCGACATATTTCATTATTGAAACAAGGGCGCTGAAAAATGCGCCTACAATAACACCGCCGAGAATCATTGTAATTGATGTTGTCACGCGCGAGATTCTGCCCGCGAAATAACTGAGAAGAACCGCGGCAACCGCGAATACAAACGAAAAGAAATATGTGAATACTCCGCCGCCGAAGAAAACTATCGCCACGCAGGCACCGAAGCCCGCTCCGTTTGATACGCCGAGAATACCCGAATTGACAAGCGGATTGCGGAAAACGCTCTGGAACGCAGCGCCCGACACCGCGAGAGACGCGCCGACAAAGGCGGAGGCAATCGCTCTGGGAAGGCGGAGATGAAGCACCGCGACACGGGAGGCGAGAGGCACGCTTTCGGGTTTTATGAGCGAGAGTGCGACTTCGCTGAGCGGTATGTGATATCTGCCGAAAAACAGCGAAATGAAAACAGCGAGGAACGGTATAATGAGAAGCAGAGCTTTTACAGGCAGAGAAAGAGTGCCCGCAGACTTGTTCTTTTGCATTTGCTCCGCTCCTTTCCGTCTGTTTTTGCTGAAATTACAAAACGGTTATTTCGTCGTTTTCTTTAACTGTGCCGCCTTCGAGAACAATGCCGAAAATGCCTTCTTTGGGCATAATGCACTGGCCGACGAGTTCTCTTATGGCGCAGCCGTCATGGCACTCCTTGCCTATCTGGGTTACCTCAATTACGGCTTCATCGCCGATTTTCAGTTTTGTGCCTATGGGAAGAGTGTGAAGTTCAATGCCCTCGGTGGTGATGTTCTCCGCGAACATACCGTGGCAGAGGCCGTCCGTTCTCATTCCTTTTGCTTTTTCAATGCTTTCTTTGGCGAGCAGACTTACCTGACGATGCCACTTGCCCGCGTGTGCGTCGCCCTCAAAGCCGAAATCTTTTATGAGTTTACCCTCCGGAATTGTCTTTTTCGGAGTTTTCTTTTTTTCGCTGATGTTTACAGCAACTACTTTTGCCATATTATCCTCCCGTTCTGTTAAGCCCGTGACCGGTATTTTTGTTTTCAAAACTGTGCCCCGCGGGCTTTTTCAGAATTGTATTTTTAACTTCTTCAAGAAGTCTGTCTTCGTCGTCAATGAACTGCATTATGTCATAGGCGGTGTCATAACCGAGGCAGGGTTTGACTTTACCGTCCGAGAGCAGGCGGATTCTGTTGCAGTCGGAGCAGAATTTCTGAGTAATCGGGTTTATGAGGCCTATTCTGCCTTTGAAGCCGTCGGCGGAATAATACCGTGCCGTGCCTTCTTTATAATCAATCGGGCTGAGAAACGGAAATTCTTTTAAAAGCTCATCGCCCGTTACTATAAGCGAGGCGTTTTCACCCTCATCGGAAAACGGCATAAGCTCAATGAAGCGCACATCGATATTTCTTTTTTTCGCAAGATTGATAAGCTCCCCCGCTCCGTCATCGTTTACGCCTTTCATCAACACGGCGTTGATTTTTACGGGCGATAATCCTGCGCTCTGCGCTTCGTCGATTCCTTCAAGCACTTTTTTGAGCACATCCGCTCCCGTGAGGTGGCGGTAGGTGCTGCCGTCGGTGCTGTCAAGACTGATATTGACGCTGTCGAGCCCCGCTTTTTTCAGGTCTTCTGCATATTGAGCGAGGTAAACTCCGTTGGTTGTCAGGGCGAGCGTTTCAACGCCCGCGATTGAGTGTATTTTTTTCGTTATTTCGCAGATGTCTTTCCGCACAAGCGGTTCGCCGCCCGTAATGCGGACTTTGTTTATTCCGCATTTCACAAACGCTCTCACAAGTTTTTCGATCGTTCCGGGAGAAAGCTCGGTCTCCTTTTTGGCGCAGTCGCTCTTGCCGCAATACACACAGTTGAGATTGCAGCGCTGAGTTACGGACACACGCAGATATGAAATTTCTCTGCCGAAATTATCCTTCATTATGATAATCGCTCTTTCCGCCCGTTTTTTCGAGCAGTTTTATTTCTTCAATAACCATATCCTTGCCCATTGCCTTGCACATATCGTAAACGGTTAATGCGGCTATTGAAGCGCCTGTTACGGCTTCCATTTCGATACCCGTTTTGTAGGTGCATTTCGCGCGGACATAAATACCTAGAGCGCAGTCGCTCTCCTTTTCAAAATCAACGGTGATTTTATCAATCGGGATATTGTGGCACAGCGGAATAAGTTCGCTCGTTTTTTTAGCGCCCATTATTCCCGCGATACGCGCGGCGGCAAGCCCGTCGCCTTTTTTGAGATCCGCGTTCAAAAGTGCCTCCAGGGCTTCGGGTTTCATTTTTATTCTCGCGTAGGCGGTAGCGGTGCGTTCGGTTGTTTCTTTCCCACCGATATCGACCATTACCGCTTCGCCGTTTTCGTTAATATGAGTCAGCATTTCAGCCCTCCGTATAGCCGCCCATTTCATTGAGACGGGTTTTGAATTCATCAGAGTAAAGCACTTCGAGGAAGGCTTTTACCATCGGGTTTTCAAGATACTTTTTGTCAATCAGAAATTCGTATGTTTCATTGCATATAGGAATAAAGTCGAGGTCATACATTTTCGCGGCGGAGTAAATTCCGAGGCCCGCGTCGGCATTACCCGCGGCAATGAGAGCCGCGACGGCGGTGTGAGTGAATTCCTCGTTGTTGTAGCCGTTTATTTCATCCGCGGATATTCCGTTTTTGTCAAGAAGATAATCGCAGAGTATTCTCGTTCCCGCTCCGCGCTGGCGGTTTACATAGCGGGCGTTTTTAATATCGGCAAATTCTTTGATTCCCAGAGGATTGCCTTTTTTAACCATTAAGCCCTGAACTCTGCCCACGCCCCGAACGGCGAGGGCATTGCCCGACGGGATGTATTTTTCAATGTAAGATTTATTGTATTCGCCTGTTTCGGCGTCGAGCAGATGAATGCCGCCCATGTGCGCGAGACCGTCGCGCACGGCGTAAATTGCGCCCATACTGCCGACATGGGTTGAACAGACTCTGAACGGTGCGCCTTTCTTTGCGAGAAAGTCGGAAACCTCATCAATCAGCGGGTCGTGGCTGCCCGTGATAATCAAGGTGTTTTCGATTTCGCAAAGCGGTCTGTTGAGGCGTATCGCAACCTCCTCGCCCGCTTCGATTCCCTCGCAGTCCTGCGGAACAAGCAGAACTCCGTCCGCCTTTGTGAAGCTCGTAATCACGCCCGCTCCTCTCGCGAGAGGCGAAGCGGAGAGTTTTTCTCCGATTCTGCCGAGTGACACACGGACATATTCGGTGTATTTAAGTGAGGAGACAATTTTTTTGGAGAGCGTAGCTTTTACCGTTTCGCCCTTTGCGCGCTCTTTGCCGTAATACATTGAAACAACATCGCCGACGATTTCATCCATAATAACTATTGCCGAAACAGGGTAGCCGGGGATGCCGATGATGGGCTTGCCCCGCGCCTCACCGAGAACCGCGGGCTTGCCGGGTTTTATCGCTATGCCGTGGACCAGTACGGTGCCGAGCGATGAAATAATCTCGCTTGTGTAATCATCTCTGCCCGCTGAGGAACCCGCCGAGATAAGAACAATATCACATTCGGCAAGAGCTTTCTCAACGGCTGATTTAATCAGTTCTTTTTTATCGGGAGTTATCGGATATACTTTTGCTTCGGCTCCGAAGGAATCAAGCATACCCTTGAAGACGGTTGAGTTGAATTCAATTATATCGCCTTTACCGGGATTGCTTGTGGGCGCAACTATCTCATCCCCTGTCGGAATAATGCCGGCAAGCGGTTTTTTCACAACCTCGATTTCGGTTATTCCGCCCGCGAGGAGCGCTCCGCAGAGAGACGGGGTGAGAACCGTTCCCGAGGGCGCAATCATATCGCCCATACAGATATCCTCGCCTACCTGGCGGACATTCTGCCAGGGATATACGGCGGAGATAATATTGAATTTGTCATCGCCCGCATCAATCAGATCCTCAACCATAATAACGGCATCGCAGCCGTCGGGAATCGGATCGCCGGTATCAACAACGGTGTAGTCGGCGACATCAAGCGTTACGGGAGTTTTTTCGCTCGCTCCGAAGGTCTTTTCCGATTTCACGGCAACGCCGTCCATAGCGCTTGCGTTGTAATGAGGCGAGCAGATAACGGCGTAGGCGGCGTTTTTAATCACTCTGCCGCAGGCGTCGGTTACTTTGACTGTTTCGGTCTTGCCCGAAAAGCCCGACGCTTGCAAGTGGTTGAAGAGAATTGTTTTCGCCTCGTCGAGAGGCACATTGTTTAAATAGTTGTGTTTCATAAGCTGTATATTCCCATCACTGTTCCTTTGCTCAGCCCTTCGGCGTTTCTCGGAATTCTTATGAAGCCCTTTGCTTCGGAGAGCACCGAGATTATGCCGGATTTTGTGTGCAGAGGAACAATTTCATTGTTTTCGTTTAATTTCACACAGAGGAATTCCTCTCTGCCGTGGTTTGAGGGGATATTCAAAGCGAGCGTGCCGTTATAAACGGGCTTGTCTTCGGGCAGATTCATAATTCCGCGCAGATATTCGGTTACAACAAGACGGAACACGAAATAAGCCGCGAGCGGATGACCCGGAAGACCGAATACGGGTTTATCGTTTACAATTCCGAAAATTGTCGGCTTGCCGGGTTTCATCGCTATGCCGTGAAAATATGCCTTGCCGAGAGTGTCGATTATATCAACGGTCATATCTCTCGCGCCCGCCGACGAGCCGCCCGAAATAATGACGGCATCGGCTGTTTCAAGACATTCTCTGAGCGCTGTTTCTATTTCATCCCTTTTGTCCGCGACCGCGCCGTATTCAATCACTTCGCAACCGTATTCTCTGAACGCGGCGGACAGCAGGAATGTGTTTACATCTCTTATCTGACCTGGTTTCGGCGAACCCGTAACAATTTCATCGCCTGTCGAGATAACGGCGACTTTCGGATTTTTATAAACCTGAACTTCGGTTATTCCGAGGGCGGCGAGCACGCCGATCTGAGAGGGTTTGATTAAAGTTCCCTTTTTCAGCGCGGTTTCGCCTTCGGAAACATCATCGCCTTTTCTTGTGATGTTTTCGTAAGGAGCGACCGATTTATACACAAGGCACAGACCTTCGGCAGAATCGGTATGCTCGACCATAACGGCGGCATCCGCTCCTTCGGGGAGCATTCCGCCTGTTGAAATTTTCGCGCACTGACCTCTTTTGAGGATAAAGTCCGCGCTTTCGCCCATAAGAATTTCTCCGGCGATTTCAAGCTGTGCGGGTATTGAGGCACCCGCGCCGAAGGTGTCCGCCGCGCTGACCGCGTAACCGTCAACCGTAGTTCTGTCAAATGACGGAACATTTTCAGGAGACACGATATCGCGGGCGAGGACTCTGCCGCAGGCGTTACGGATGTTGACTTTTTCAATTCCGGGTGTGAGATGAGCCGTTTTTTCTCTGATGAGCGCGACAGCTTCTTCTCTGTTGAGAACATTAAGCATTATATCTTCCACCCCGCAACAAAACTTTTTGCCCATTGAGTTTCGGGATTAGCGAGCGTTTCTTCGGGAGAGCCGTCAGTCTCGACTTTACCGCCGTTGAGAATTATCAGTCTGTCGGCGGCGTTCAGAGCCAGCAGCGGTGAATGGGTGCTCATAATCACAGTGCATCCGCTTTCACGCTGATAATCCTTTATCGCTTTTATTACAAGTTCGGCTCCCTTCGCGTCGCAGGCGGAGGTCGGTTCGTCAAGGAGCAGCAGATCGCATTTTCTTGAAAGCACGCGACAGAGCGACAGGCGCTGCAGTTCTCCGCCCGAGAGCGATTTCGCCTTTTTGCCGGCTAAATGGGAAAGTTCGAGCTTTTCAAGCAGTTCAAGCGCTTCTTTTCTGTCCGCGCCGCTTATCGTAATGTTTCTCAGAGTATCTCCGCGGAAAGCGTAGGAACTCTGCGGCATATAAAGAACATTTTCGGGAATGTGAAAACCGCCTTCGCTCCCCTTAATTATTCCCGCGAGGATTTTAAGCAGGGTTGTTTTACCGCTGCCGTTCGCGCCCGCGAGAGCCGCTGTTTCGCCGTCTCTGAATTCAAGTCCGGGTATATCAAGCACGGTTCTTTCGCCGTATATTTTTTTAAGATTCTTTATTTCAACCATCGGCATTCTCCTTCACGATAAACGAGGCAACAGCGTTGACGGCGAACGCGATAATAAGCAGGATTATGCCGAGGGCGAGGGCAAATGAGAATTTGCCCTTGTTGGTTTCAAGCATAATTGCGGTTGTCATAACTCTTGTTTTCCACTGAATATTGCCGCCGACTATGCTGACGGCTCCGACCTCGGCTATTGAGCGGCCGAAGGCGTTGAGAACAACGGAAAACAGCGAAGAGCGCCCTTCGCCTATGCACAGGCGGGCGGTTTTGAGCCCGGAAAAACCAAGCCCCCTCGCCGTTTCAATGACAGGCTTTGAAGCGCTCTCTATAAATGATGATGTGAGCCCGATTACCACAGGTGTTATGAGCATAACCTGAGCCACAACCATAACCCTGACGGTAAAGAGCATATTGAGCTTTCCGAAAGGTCCGTAGTGAGTAAACAGAGAATACACTATCAGGCCTGCCACCACAGGCGGCAAGCCCATAAGAGTGTGTATCAGTTTTTTTATAAACGATTTCCCGCGGAAGGACTTTGAACCGATAAGCGAACCGAGAGGCAGACCTATCAGGCAGGAAATCAGCGTGCTGAAAAATGACATTCTCAGCGTGACGCCGATTATCTGCAAAAGTTCCCTGTCCGGCGGAAAAAGAAGTTCAAACGCCTGACGGAAGCTTTCCATCTGTCAATGATTAAAGCAGATTGAAAAGGGCAACGCCGTATTCGGCTTCACCGTATTTTGCAATAAGTTCGCTCGCTTCGTCGGAGAGCATCCAGTCGATAAACGCCTGCGCGCCATCGGTGTTGAGACCGTCAATCTTTTCGGGGTTGACTGCGATGAGCGAATAAGTGTTTTTCATATCCTCGCCTTCGGCAAGAACGATGTCGAGGTCGAGTTCATCCTGCATTGAGAGGAAGGTCGCCTTGTCTGTCAGGCAGTATGCCTGCTGCTCGCTTGCCATTGTAAGGCAGGCGCCCATGCCCTGACCCGCGCTGATATACCAGCTGTCGCTTTCGGCGTCGGGAGCGATGTCGCCCCAGATTTTGAGTTCGGCTTTATGTGTGCCGCTCTCGTCTCCGCGGGAGACAAACTTGCTTTCGCTCTCTCTGATTTTCGCGAAAGCGGTTGCCGCGTCGGCGCTGTCTTTAACACCCGCTGGATCGTCCTTGGGACCGACGATTACGAAATAGTTATACATAAACGGAAGTCTCTCAACGCCGTAGCCGCCATCAATAAACTCCTCTTCGGACGCTTTGGCGTGAACAAGAATAACATCGGCGTTGCCGTCGATTGCTTTCTGGATGGCCGCGCCTGTACCTGCGGACTGAACCTCAACTTTATAGCCGGTTTCCGCTTCAAATGCCGGAAGCAGATAAGGAAGAAGGCCCGAGTCGTTGACCGATGTGGTGGTTGAAAGACGGATAACCGGATTTTCGGGTGTTTCAACAACCTGAGAAGTTGATTCCGGTTCGGTTTCTGTCTTTGAGCCGCAGGCGGCAAGACCGGCCACGAGAATGAGAGCCAATAAAACTGCAAATATTCTTTTCATGATATTTACTCCTTTTCAAACACGGAAGGCACCGCCGTTTCCCGCGATACCCTTAAGCCGATGGATGTATTTCGGCTTCGGCTTAACAGGCATACAATTACGCTTAGCCCGCAAAGCTCGGATAATATCACAACCATACTATAACACACATATTTTTAAATTAAAAGTATTTTTGTTGTTTTTTGGAAAATACTGTGATATTATTTAAATGGTGATTTATATGAGATTCGGAATAATATGCGTAAGCGACAGATGTTTTTCAGGCGAAAAAGAAGATATGAGCGGCCCCGCGATAGCCGAATGCGTCAAGGAACTGTCAACCGAAAATGAATACCGACTTGTGCCCGACGAAAAAGAGATGATTGAAAAAGCTATAATATCACTCTCCGATGATTTCGGAGCCGATGTTGTTTTCACAACTGGCGGCACGGGCTTTGCTCCGAGGGACATAACACCCGAAGCGACAAAAGCGGTTATTGAAAAGGAAGTTCCCGGCATCTCCGAGGCGATAAGGGCGAAAAGTCTTGAAATTACCGACAGAGCGATGCTTTCGAGAGCGGTCAGCGGAATAAGAGGCAAAACGCTTATAATCAATCTTCCCGGCAGCCCGAAGGCGGTCAGAGAAAGCATTGCGGTTGTGCTTCCCGTTCTTGAACACGCGGTTGAGACGATAAGCGGAAACACGCAGAACTGCGGAGGTAATTACGGGAAATGAGTCTGAAATCCGACATTCAGGGCTTTGATATTTCATCAAAAAGCGCGGTCGTTGTCGGTTGCGGAGGCCTCGGCACAAACGCATCCGTTCACCTTGCGGGCACGGGTATAGGCAGACTGCTCCTGATTGATTTTGACAGCGTTGAGGAGCGAAACCTCAACAGACAGTTTTTCTACACAAAAGATGACACTGGTATTGAAAAAGCCCGTCTGCTTGCAGAAAAGCTTAAAGCATACGCGCCCGAGGTTGAAATTGATTATAAATCCTCACGATTCGAGGATTCTTTTATTAACGGCTATGACATAGTGATAATCGCCGTTGACAACATAGCGACAAGGGCGCAGGTCAACGGTTGCTGCAAAAAAGCGGGCGTTCCCTGTGTGAACGGCAGCATAAACGGCTTTTTCGGCACGGCTTATCTGTATATTCCCGGTAAAACTCCCGACCTCGAAGCGGCGGGCTGTCTCAATGAAACGGGCAGCAAAAACAAGTCGCCGAGCACAACGGCGGCGATTATCGGATCATTTGAAGCGCAGCTCGCTGTTGATTATTTTCTCGGCAAAACCGAAAGTGCGGGCAAGCTTTACATTTACGACAACAACGAAATTCACAAACTTGAAATAAGGAGTGAGAAAATTGACTGATTACTGCGGTTATATGGGCAGAGTTCTGTTTGTTGACCTCACTAAACAGACCTGGGAGGAGTTCCCCTGGACCGACAAGGACAGGGAACGCACGCTCGGCGGAAAGATTATGGCGGCGGATATTCTGCTTCATCATATCAAGCCCGGTATGAAGGCGTTCGACGAGGACAACTGGCTGGTTGTCACAACCGGTCCTCTTACCGGTTGCGGCTGCCCGAACACATCGAGATTCAATATTTCCACCATCTCTCCGCTTACAAACATTGTCACCTCCTCGAACTGCGGAGGCGACTTCGGTCTCTCACTCAAAAGAGCGGGTTATGACGCCGTAATATTCACTGGCAGAAGCGAAAATCCCGTTACCGTTCACATCACCTGCGACGATGTCAAATTCGAGAGCGCCGAGGAAATCTGGGGACTTACCACGGGCGAAGCGCAGGAGAAGCTGTCCGATTATCCGGGCAGGCTCGTCATCGGCCCAGCGGGTGAAAACAAGGTGCTTTACGCCTGTGTTTTCAGCAATGAGAGAACAGCAGGCAGAGGCGGCGTAGGCGCTGTTTTCGGCGACAAAAAGCTCAAAGCGGTAACCGCATTCGGCACCAAACTGCCGAAAATTGCAAAAGAAGAAAAACTCAGGGATCTGAATAAAAAATGGACCAAACTCCTGCATACACACCCCCTTACAGGCAGACAGCTCCCCAAACTCGGAAGCGCGGGTCTGGTTGCTCCGATGCAGGCTCACTCAATACTTGCCACCAAGAATTTTTCGGCGGGCAGATTTGACGGTTTCGAGAAGGTTTCGGGCGAGGAGCTTGCCGAGAATCATCTTGTTTCAAACGCTGCCTGCACGGGCTGTGTCATCCGCTGCGCGAGAAAAGTTGTTGTCAACGGCAAGGTCGTCAAAGGCCCCGAACTTGAAACTCTCGGTCTTTTCGGCCCCAACATTTTAAATGACGATATTGAAAAAATCCTCAAATGGAATTACGAGCTTGATGAACTCGGTATGGATGCTATCTCCTGCGCGGGCTCAATCGCATTCGCCATGGAGCTTGCCGAAAAAGGCGTTCACGATTTCGGAGTTCATTTCGGAGAAACAGATAATATCTCGCAGATGTTTGAGGATATCGCCTACCGCAGAGGCGAGGGCAACGATATTGCCGACGGCTCAAAACGGATGAGCGACAAATACGGCGGAAAAGAATACGCCATAAACGCAAAAGGTATGGAACTCGCGGCTTACGAACCGCGCCACGCGGTCGGTCAGGGTCTCGGCTACGCCACAGCAAACAGAGGCGGTTGCCACCTCAACGCGGGATATATGGTTGTTGTGGAAGGTCTCGGCCTTGATGTCAACTCCCTTACGCCTCACGGCAAGGCAGCGCTTGCCATTATGTTCCAGAACCTTATGGAATCCGTCTCCGCGGGCGGCAGCTGTATGTTCACAAGTTACGCTGTTCTGCCCGGCTTCCTGATTGCAAAGCCGAACATGCTTCTTACCAAGATTATTCTCGGAGCGTTTCCGTATGTAGGTCCCGTTGTGAATCTGCTGAGCCATTTCACGAAGGTTCCTCAGTTGAATATTCCGCTTCTTCCTCACGCCATCGCCGTAAAGCACGCAACGGGTATGAAATCCAATATGGCAAAATATCTCACCTGGGGCGCTTACGGATGGAACGCGGAACGAATGTCAAATGTTATTCTCGGTCAGAAGGCGGGCGCGGACAAACTCCCGAAGCGTCTGACGGATGAACTGCAGGATCCCAACAATCCCAAAACTAAGGTTCCTCTTGAACAGATGAAAAAGGTTTTCTACCGCGCAAGAGGATGGAAGGACGGAATTCCGACTTGGCACCGTCTTAAAACTCTCGGCATAAAGATAGACAAATCCGTTTATGACGCCGCGGTCGCCGCCGCGAAAAAGCCCGATTAAGGAGGCGTGATTATGGCAAAGGTAAATGTAAAACTTTTCGGAGTTTACAGAGTTGACACCCATATTTCCGATATTGAAATCGAAGCCGAAAAACTCTCGGATCTGCTTGAGGAACTCAATAAAATAGCTGTCGGTGAGCATAAGAGCAGCATCTCGTTTTCGGATGCTTCGGTATTCATCAACGGCACCAACTGCAAGAAGAAAAAGTTTAAACTCAGCGACGGAGACGAAGTGTGGCTTCTCTCACCCGCATCGGGAGGTTGATTATGGCTTTCAGAATTGACGAAAATGTATGCGTAGGCTGCGGAGGATGCGCTTTCATCTGCCTTTTCGGGGCGATAAGCGCGGCAAACGATGATTCGTCTCTCTACGTAATTGACGACACAAAATGTGTTGAGTGCTCACAGTGCTCGCATGTGTGCCCGGTCAGCGCGATAAGCGCTCCCGATGGCTATAAACCGATTAAAAAGGTTACGATTACCGCCGAAAAATGCAAGGGTTGTTCGCTGTGCAGCAGAGTTTGCAAGGCGGGCGCTCCCACAGGCAAAATCAAAGAGCCGTTCGAAATCAATCAGGAAAAATGTTTCAAATGCGGCGTCTGCGCCTCAAAATGCAAATTTGAAGCGATTGAGGTTGAATACGAATAAAACAGTGTATAAGCCCCGCAGGCAAGACCTGCGGGGCGAATTTTTTTGAGTTCATTATCCTTTTGCTTGTCAGTCAACCCAAGTGCGCAGTATTTGGTCTCAGCATATTGACCTGAGCGGTATATTTGATATAATGTTTATGTTCATTAAAAAGGAACCGGAGGTTCGCCATGAAAAAAGACAGGAATCCCGTTAAAATTGAGAAAGAGATAGCAAAAAGGCAGAAACAGCTTGATAAAAGAGAAGGCAAGAGATACTACTTCTACCTGTTCTTCATCATCAGTATAGTCTACATAACCGATGAAGTTGCTTCGGCAATAGCGTCTTTCATGCAGCAGGATATAGCAAAGGACATTGCTTCCCTGGAAACTCTCAACAAAATAACTCTTCTGTCATTTCCCCTTATGGCGCTGGGTGTAATCTACAAACCGCTCGCCGACAGATTCGGCAGAAAGCCGTTTCTGATTCTTAACACATTCGGAATGTGCTTCGGCCTTTGCATTGTCTATATGACGCATAACCTGGCCGGATATATCGCTGGCACCGTTCTCACACAGTTCTTCATTACACATGACATGCAGGTCGTTTACATAATGGAATCCGCTCCCGACAAACACAGGGCAAAGATTTATTCCTCAATAAAATGCGTGGCCATGCTCGGTGTTACCCTTATTCCGCTTCTGAGAAAAACAATGATGCACAGCACCTCGGAATGGAGAAACGTATTCCTTGTTCCCGCTCTTCTGGGAATGGCTGTCAGTATAGCGGCTATCTTTCTTGCCAAGGAAACAGACGCGTTCAATATCGCCAGAATAAATGAACTCAAGGGAATCGCCAAGACAGAAGAAGGCAATTCAAGCGGCGGCGGAATAATCAACGCCCTGAAATTCGGATTCAGACACAAGCAGACAAAGTGGCTCTTCCTCGCTCTCGTATTCTGCGAAACCGGATTCATTTTTACTCTTGACTACCAGTCCATAATGACATTCGGCTTTGTGGACAACGCAATGGCTCAGGGGCTTTTCACAAATATCGAAACGGCAAGCGAGAGCATTCTCATGAATGAAATCACGACCGCACTCTTCTTCTATCCCATAGGCTGCGCGCTCAGCCAGCTTATACCCGGATTCATTTCCGACAAGAAGGGCAGGAGAGTCTCGGCTATTGCAATGTCCGCTTCTGCCGTTGTTCTCTTCCTCGGTTTCTGGCTGGGTGCGGAAAAGGGACTTCCTCCCCAGCTTGTAGGCTTCCTCTGCGGCGGCAGCGTGGGAACATTCTGGGCCAACATAGACACCATTTCCCTTATGGAAGGCGAGTCGACGCCTACGGAACTCCGTTCCTCCATGCTTTCCGCAATATATCTTCCCCTGGGTCTGGGGATCGGTTTCTCCTTCGGCGTATCCTTGCTGTTTATGAAATTGTTCAGCGAGCAGGCAATCGGAATTATTTCCCTGTGCCTCACCGTTCCAGGGCTTCTTGCGGATTTCTTTATTCTTTCACTCAAGGTTAAAGAAACCGCCGGAGTCGATCTTAAGAAAATCGACGGTTCCGAATTTGACTGATGACCTGCTTGTGACAGTCTGCCGGAGTGCAAATATTTTCCAAATACGGCATAAAAAATCAGACTTGAAGACAAAACCACTTCTGTAATAAAAAAATCGTTTGCAAAGTATAACGCCACCCACAAAACGGGTGGCGTTATATGTTCTATTCACAGTTTTTATTATTAAATAATTCTCGCTCTGCAAAGCAGATTCTGTGGGGCGTTGTTTTTATCCGAGGTTATGTTGTTTTATGAAATTGACGGGAACGCTGAACGTTTTCGCCAATTTGTTTTTCTTTGCTTTTATAATATAAATGCAGTAATTTCATATAAACTATTGACGTGCAGTCATAAGCATCCCACATAAATCTGAGTTTGTCATAGCAGTAAATCATTTCGTCCGGCAAATTTTTTCGTTTGAAACTTTCCATTAAAGTTCTTTTTTCCTCACCGGATTCCCAGTTCCTTGCGAGTTTATAAGCACGTTCGGAATCAAACGATGCCGATTTGAATTCTTTATAAAAATCATCAAAGAAAACATAGTTTCTGACATCATAAAAGCCCACATCTTCGCTGCGAGAGTTTTTGTTTCTGTAAAATGCAAATAATCTTGCCATTTCGGAAATAGTGTATTCTTTTAATTCGAACGGTGTTTTTTCCTTCTCCGATTCAAAAAAGTATTCGGTCACTTCCTTTAACAATTCCGGAGTGTTGCAGTCAACGTAATTATAAGGCTCATTCAGTGCTTTCGCGAGTTTTCCCACCTCTTCCAGCACGGTTGACGGAGGAATGCATATTTTGCGCCACTCATAATTGTTACTTTCATATTTGCCGAAACGTTGATTAAGCCGCCTCTGAATATGTTTTCTGACCGGTTCGGCTATATGCATCTCAAATCCGCAGCCTTTCTGCAAACCGACAAGCGCTATATCCGAAGATAATGCGATGCTGTCGTATTCTCTTTCTCCGATCCCGGATACTCCGAGAACATCCAGAATACACAATCCGCAATCACGACCTGCCGGACTTACCGGAAAACCGAGTTCCTTTGAAAGCAAGTAAATCTCATACATTATAAGAATTCCGACAACGATTTCGGTATTATTTGAGATTCCTTTTAGCTCCGTAGCGAATAATTCTAATTTCTTTATCTCTTTCCTTTCTGTTACCTTTTCTATACAAAGAGATGCCAATTCACTATACA
This sequence comes from Oscillospiraceae bacterium, assembly GCA_902787025.1. Classification (GTDB taxonomy): domain Bacteria; phylum Bacillota; class Clostridia; order Oscillospirales; family Acutalibacteraceae; genus CAG-177. Next base: position 29,384 of record CADAER010000005.1, read on the forward strand.
AGGAATCCCGGGCGGTTTCTGACGGAAGAGTATAAAACAAATCGCCGACACTCATTTTAGCGGCGGGTTTGGAAAGAATAAAACGCATATTAATCTTTTACTCGCTTTCTTTAATCATTTTCTGCTGCAGCGAACATTTTATCAAACGCTTTTTTAACTTGATTATAAATTTCGCTTCTTATTTCCATAAGGATTTTGCCGAGCCAGTTGAGGCCTTCTTTTTTGCTGCATCTCTCACAGGTGCAGCTGCCCCAGCGGTTGTCGTGCCATCGGTTGCCTTCGATGAGTTCGGCATCGCCGGTAGCGAGCAGTTTCTCTCTGAGCTCGGGAACCGCGAATTTGCAGATGAGAATATCTTTCATAATTCCATAGCAGATTTCGTCCCAGTCTGAGGGAAAGCCGGGTTCCTTTTTGCCCATACGCTTTGCGACAACAGGGTTTGTTATTTCCGTGTATTTGATTTTCTCCTCATCGGTCGCGCATTTCTGCGCCTGGAAGGCGGCTTCGGCGTTTTTATAGACGAGTCCTTTATACTCGAATGGATGGGAATAAAAGTTTGAAAGGAAAGCGTTTTCTTCCCTGAAATCATTGATGACGGTCATTTAAATATCCTCCTGTTCTTCCTCTTCTTCGGCGAGTAATTCTTCGTATTCCTCCTCATACATTTTGAGAAGTCTGCCGAAATCTTTTTCAAAGGCTTCATATGTGCTCATATCGGTCCAGTTATTCGAGCCGTGGGAAAGAATATCGAACGGAATTGTTTTTTTGAAGCAATACGCTTCCTCAAAGCCGTTTTCAATTCCCCAGCACAGACTTTCGGCAAATGACTGGCAGCAGCGCAGATTCACTTCGCTTCTTATTCCCGGGTATATATCAATGCTTGTAAAAATGCTTATGAAGTGATAAATCCGCAGGTCGGAACGCGCGACGGAGCCGCTTGCCTTGTTTTTGAAAAAGTATTCAAAGGTTTCATAAAACAACGGTTTGAATTCTTTGACGCGGTCGGAGGTGAATTTTTCACCGATGCTTCGCAGGTCTTCCGCAAGCAATTTCCATTTTTCTTCAAGTATTTCACACTGTTGTATTTCGGGGTTGTTTTTCAAGCAAATCACTCCTTTATTTTTGACGGAGGTTTATTATGGCGCAGGTTATGGGGTGAAAAAGGGACATAATTTCCGCTTATTTCCTGTATTTGTCGCAGATTTTCAAAAAATCATCAAATACAGTAAGACCTTCATTTATTGCTTCTGAAGCCGTCCTGAGTTCTTTCTTATATTTTCTTATCATTTTAACAGCAAATTCCAGATTTCTTTTGCCGTTGTGAAAATCTCCGTTTTCGATATCATCCAACGCTCTTCCTGTTTCACAGGGATAAACAATAAGATGATGAACATATTGTCTGACAATACTTATGAAAAGCTCACTGTCCTTATCTATGTCATCAAGAACGTGCATACTCTGCGCAAAAGAATAGTCTTCATCAAGTCCCCAGAAGTCTTCTTCGTCATCGATATCATCATCTTCAGAATTTTTCCAGTCTTCCGGTTTGACATTTTCTGGATAATCTATTCCGAAAGTGTCAGCCTGAATTTTTCTTACCTCAAGAGCATCGTTTTCATAAAGCTCACGGTATTTTTTTATCGTTTCATCAAACCCGGCTTTATCTTTTTTGAATTCTTCCATATTAATTGACATAAAGGCTTCTCCTTTTTTCTTTTTAATCATTATACCACTTGTTACGGGGTTTCACCATTGACAATGTGCCGATTATGGTATGTCAGTCTTGTATATTCTGCACTGCGGCGAGAAGAGCTTCGGGAGTTCTGATTATGCCGCTTTGGTTAAGCTCCAGGATTTTATCGCCGATGGCATTGCTGCCGTTTATTATTTTCGAGATTTCTTCAAACACGGCATCGTTACCGGTAAGTCTGCCCGTGAATTTTCTCAGGCGGAAAAGCGGGGAGACGAGTAACCCCGGCATAAGATTCAGCCACATATCGCAATGCTTTACGGCGCCTGCCCTGTATTCGCCGTTTTTATAATATAGAGCGAGAACGCCGCAGCAGTCCCAGTCCTCGCCCGAATAGAGAATAAGCGCGTTTACGGGAGGGGCAAACGGGGCGCAGTCGATTCTGACTATATCGCCCGCCCTGAACGGCACGGCGAGGTTGAGATGAACAAGTTCAAAAGAGTAATCACGGTCTGGCACCGGAAGGTATTCATCATCAAAATCATCAACAGCCGTTCTGTGTTTCCTGCGTGTTTTGCTATATTCATAAGGGGTAAACCAGCATAATCCTGTTTTGTAAATATGGTAATATGAGTATTTTTTGCGCAGGTTTCCGTTGCCGTCGGGCGCCCATTTTTCAATTATATGCCAGGTCAGTGATTTTGTATTTACCTCTTCGTATTTATTATCCAGGTCAATAAATTCAATCGCTTTTTCAACGCTTGTGAACGGATACGCTTCGCCCGTGCGGATATCGTTTATATCTTCGTCGAAATACGGGTTATACACAAAAAGCAGTTCGCCCGGCGCTGCCGAGAAACTGTCGATTGCCGTTTTGAAATCTCCGGCGATATGGCAGAGCCCCTCACCGCAGGAAGTATCGTCATATTTTTCAAGTTTTCGGATTATCTCATATTTTTCATATATTGACAGATTCGGAGAACCGACGGTAATTTCAGCAATTCCCCATAAGCCGGGACGGTTTTCTTCTTTTTTATAAAAATGCTTCATCGGGGCGGATGAAAAGGCTCTGTCGATTACGGATTCATATTCTTCCACGCTCAATTTTTCTTCCGAGTATTTTTTCTGCGAGGGGGAGCAATCGATATCAATTGCTTTAATCCCTTTCTTACGCTTCGTGACAAAGTTATATCCCGATGCATCGGAACGGTCACTGACAAAGTTGACAACGGCGCCGCCGGTCTGTTCTATAAAGTCAACCATATCGTAATTTCTCATCGCTCCGGCGCATCTGCCGAATCTTTTCCAGTTGGCTTCGAATACAAGCAGTTTGTATCCCTGCTCCTGCGCAAACTTTTCGCAGAATCTGTCGCAGCCCTTGCAGTGTCCGCTGACAATTTTGATTTCTTTATCCGTGTCAAGCTGTGAAATGACGGAAGCACAGGATGATCTGAAATAATCATAATCGGTAAAATGTCTGCCGCAGCAGAGGATTATTTCATAATTGTTTGCGAAGTTCATACAGTTCTCCTTTCAGACAAAAAACACCCCCAAATATCTCAGGGCGAAACATTCGCCGTTTTCATCCTCGAGGCGGCGGTAATCCCATCTTTTTCCGTCCTCTTCCTCAACGCGACCCGCGACAAGCCCTTTCGATTTCATATACTCCTCAAAAGTTTCAAAGCCTTTGAGATCAATGCAGTATTTATTTCCAAAGACGCGACGGAACTCATCGTCCTTGTAGTAATCCGTTTTAAAAACGATAATATTGCCGTCATCCAGAACGCAGCTGCAATTGAAATAATAGGGATGCTTTCCGAGTTCACCTGCTTTGTATTCTTTAAACGAGTTCCGCTCTTTAAGACACCTTATGCCCGTAATGTGCTTTTCGAGTTCCGAAAAAATACTTCTGACTTTTGTGAATTCCTTTCCTGGTTCGATATACGAATTAAAAATGCTTTCGTTGTTTTCGTTCATTGTTTTCCGCCTCCTTACGACTGTATTTTATCATTGACTATGGGGCGAAATTAACCCATTGTCTGCAAACGGTTTCAGTCATCAGAATAACATCTGTAATGGCGGCTGTTGTCATACTTTATGACATATTCAACTTTGATGCCGAACGCTTTTTCAATCGCGGAAACACAGTTTATTGGGATTTCGGGACTCATATAAACGGTAACGGTCCCGCTGTTTGATATGACCGCCCTGCCCCGCGGATAATAATCGAAGGGCTTGCCGCATCCCTTGGGTTTTACGAGCTCCCACAGTTTTTCGTGGTTATAGGTATTCCCCGATTTCGCTATTGCTTCGGGGTATTTTTCTTTATCAAACGGAAATGTCAGCAAGTTTTCGCCGACCAACCAGAACACGCCGTCGGTTCCGCTCGGTTTGTCGGGCGCTTTCTGTCCTTTCGGTTCTTCCTGTTCTTTTGCTTTTTCGTTATCCATTTTTAAGTCTCCCTCATTTTTGTAAGCGGATTTTTATCCGCGGTTCAGCCGATGAAGAGTCCCGTTTCGTCGTCGATAACCGAAGTTACGCATATCAACGGCTGTTTACAATTACCGGTGTAAACAGAAAAATCGGCTATGGTTATTCCGTCCTCATCGGACATCGTTACAAAGGTTGTTACGCTGTCGGCATATTTACAGATATCAGAAAAAAAGCGAATTGAATCGGGCGCGGGACACCAACCAAGGTTTTTGGCCGCAGAACGGTTCACCTGTGAAAACACGAAAACGGGTCTGTCGGCGGCAAGTTCACGGAGTTTTCCGAGAATTATTTTTCTTTCTTCACAACGCGATTCCGAAGATTGCTTTGTGCCGAGCAGCTGAAGATAATCAATAAAAACATAGCCTTTTTTATCTTTCAGTTCTTCGCATATTTCTTCAACGCATGCCTGTTCGGTGCAAAGATAAATCGGTTTGCTTTTAAGATAGGCGTTCACATATTTGCGCCGGACATATAAATCTCTTTCCGATATGTTCCCGAAAAGCGCCGTCGCCATTCTGTCCCTTATTTTTTCCCAGACCGTATCGGCTTCGTAAATATAAACATTTTCATCTTTTCCGAGGGCGAGTGCTTTCTGTATCATAAGCGTTGTTTTACCGTTCGCAGGTCTCGCACCGATTACATACAAACCCGGTTTGTTTTCGAAAAGGGCGTTGAGAGCATCGGGCAAGGTGCCGCCGAACTCATAACCCTCGCTGGACCACTCGCTGCCTATATATTCGCTTATGTGTCTGAACAGTTCCGAAGTTTTTCCGTTTTTTTCGCTCATCGTTTTAACCTCCCGTTTTGTTTCGTTTGTATTATAAAAAAATCTATGGGTCATTTTTGACACATAGATTCAGATTTAAAATACTTCCCCTGCTTTTACAAGTTCAAAGGCAAAAAAAATGAAAAACAGTTGTAATTGATTATGTATATTTCTGTTGCGGGAAAGATTGACGAAATATTAATAATATGATAAAATAATTTGGATTATGCGGCCGGAACACCGGATTTATCAAAAACCCGTTTGAGCCGGACGCAATTATTCAGAAGACTGTTTAAATCCGGCGTGTCTTTTTTCGGATACGCGGGGTTAATCTTACGGAAAGCGGTGCAGAATTTGAACTCTTTTGTTTTTGTTTCGGCGGATCTCCGCACGCCCGTGCGTATGCCGATAGTTTCGCTTATGAATTATCTCGCCGAGCGCGGATATCAGGTTACCGTTATCACAAACGGCAAAAGCGCGTTTGACGATTACCGTTACGATTACCGTATTGTCAGGCGTTCCTTCGCGGAGCCGTTCAAGGATCTCCACACGCGCAGACAGATTCTCGAACACATAGCCGCCGAACTGCCGCAAAGTGTTTTTGTCATGACGAACAGCATCAACAGAACGGTTGTATCGGATGCAATGATAATCAAAAACGCCGAATCGTGTGCGTCCAAAGGTCATAAAATCGTTGTTTGGGAGCTTATGCCGTTTTATATGCTTCTCTCAAGGATGAATTACGCGGATTACGCCGCCGTTCTTCAGAACGGAGAGCTTTTCGACGCGTTTGTTACCTGCTACGCGCAGAGCGACAAGGTGTTCAGAAGTTTCAATCAGCCTAATTGCACATATATTCCCTATTTTTTCCCGTTCAAGAGCAGCGAATACTCGCATGTTGAGGGAACAGGGACGCAGATTCTCGCTGTTCAGACCGCCGCGGAAAACTATCTTTACCCGCAGATTCTCGACGCGTTCGCGCAGATATACAGGAAAGTTCCCGATGTTACGCTTAAATTCGTCAAGAATATGAATACAGCTCCCGTCAAGGATGAGACGAAGGAATTTGTGCTGAAATACGCGACAAGTCTTCATCTGGAAGACAGGATATCCTTCGCTCAGGGCGACACGACTCTCAAATCTCTTCTTCGCGAATCAGCGTTTGCCGTTGTCGCTTCGTCGGATGTTTCGCACACATCGCCTACGGTGCTTATGCATACGGTCAGATATCCGTTTATTCTGGCGTGCGATTACAAAGCGAGCGAAGACTACGCAAATCTTAAATCTGTTGACGCGACGGATACGAACGCGCTGGTTGACGAGATGCTTCGTCTGCTAAAACCCGAAGAGAGAAAAAAAGACAGCGGAAAGATGACCGCTGTTCTTGACACCGATGTTTCAGCGGAGTCGCTGCAAAGCTGGGAAAAGCTTCTGCTCGCTGTTGACAAAGGCGAAGAAATACCCGTATCCGCCACTCCCGCGGGAGAGGCGCTTGAACCCGGTGCCATGCTCGGTCAGTCGGCAATGTATCACCTTCATCGCACCGCCGCCGGCACAATGTTCCCGAAGCCTGAGCCGGCTGAGACGCTTTCCGGAAAAATCCGCAAAAAGCTGCGCTATAGGGAACTTAAACGCACGCAGAAATACACATATATTCAGATGTCTCCGCAGGATGTCCGCCGTTCGCAGCTCCTGGCTCTGTCTCTTCTTCGTGAATTTGAGCGGATCTGCATAAAGTATTCGCTTACTTATTATGTCGCGGCGGGCTCGCTTCTCGGAGCGGCAAGACACCACGGACAGATTCCGTGGGATGACGATGTTGATGTCACCATGCCCCGCAAGGACTATGACACATTCATCAAAATCGCGCAGAAGGAACTGCCTGACACGATGATTCTTCCGAAAAACAACTATCCCTACGGCTTCCACCGTATGCAGTTAAAAGGAACAAACATCGAAAGAATGCTGCGTCAGAAGGGAACGCACGGCGTATTCCTTGACATTCTTCCTCTTGACGGAGCCGCTCCGACGGAAAAGGAAAAACGCGTTCACGAATTAATCAATTCAAGACTTATCTTTTATATGTTTGAATCCGCACGCCCGCTTCCCCCGCTCAATCAGCTGAAAACAAACAAAAAAGCCATATTGAAGCGCCTGATAATCAAGATGTTCGGTCCGAGACATCTTATGCATTTCATCTGGTTAAGAAACGCAAGAAAGTATGACGTTGACAAGGCGGCTGAATGGGTATGCCTTCCCGGCAGTTACGGCTACGAGAAGGAGTGCTTCCCGAAGGAATACTGGGGAGATCCCGCTTGGCTGGAATATGAGAAAAAGCTCTGTCCTGTTATGAGCGAGTGGAAGACTTATCTCGAACTGCATTACGGCGACTTTATGCAGTGTCCGGCGGAACTTGAAAAGAGAACGCATCTGCTGTTCGATATCGATTTCGGTCCTTATCGCGATGTTCCGATTGAGGAACTCGAGGCTTCCGTTTATCAGAAATCTGAACAGCTCGGAGAATTGCAGCATCCTAAGACGGGAGATTGAACTTTGAAAAACGGAAAGATTGAGTTTTTGCGCTTTATTTTCAGCATAGTTATAGTATTGTTCCATTGCGGAAAAGATTTTTTGCCTCATGTTTTCTTCTCAAAGGGCGTTCATATTTCGCTTTTCGCACACGGAGCGGTCGGTGTTGAATTTTTCTTTATGCTGTCTGGTCTTTTGATGGCGCGCACAGCTTACAAAAATATTGCAAAACCCGCTTCCGGAGAGGCGCTTTTCAAAGAGCATACGGCGTTTATGAGCAGAAAATATATGAGCATTTTCCCTGTTCACTGCATCGGTTTTGTTTTTGCTTTTATCAGTTCATGTCTCCTAAGCGCTTACAGAGGAAGCAAAATCGCCTGGTATTTTCTGGACAGTATTCCGAACCTGTTTCTAGTTCAGATGTCAGGTCTGCGCTACAGAGACCCGAACAATATTGAATGGTATATTTCATGTATGCTTATAGTTATGGCTGTGCTGTATCCGGTTCTGCGCAAATCATACTACGGTTTTACCAGATATGCCGCACCTGTTTTAAGCCTTATGATTATCGGATGGATAATTCAAACAACCGGAGGACTGACCGGTGTAATGGAGTGGTCGGGGCTTTGCTATAAATCGCTTCTGCGTGCTTTCGCAGACATTTCGCTCGGTGCAACAGCTTATGAACTTTCTGCAGTATTGGGGAAAACAACTTTTTCCAAAAGCCGGAAAGTTTTTCTAACTGTTCTCGAATGGTTGATTTATACCGCCGTCATCGCGTTTGCATTATTTAATCTCCCAACAAAATATGAGGGGTTGATTCCTTTTCTGCTGTTGCCCGCTCTGGCGCTTTCATTCAGCGGAAAAACAGGTTTTCCGGAAAGATGGAATCATCAATGGATATTTTTTCTCGGAAAACTCAGTCTGCCCATTTATGTCAGTCAACGCAGCGCAATCTATCTGACACATAATTTCTTCTCTTCTTTTTCGCCCTGGCAAAGTGTCTGGGTTGCATTTGAACTGACAATTATCGTCTCGCTTATTGTTTACGCTTTATCTGTTTTGTGTAAAAAAATAAAAGTCAGGGCGCACAATCTGGAAAAATCAGTCTGAACGGAGTATATAAATCGAAAACTGCATAATTTTACCCGACTTCATTTGAAGCCGGATTATACTTTTAATACGCTGTTATTATTATATCTCGATTTTTTGCTTCTTATTTTTTCTATAATAAAATATTAGTGAATAAAAAAACGAACCGCGGGATTAAACCTGCGGTTCGCTGTTTTATCGGTTATTTAAATGTTATTTCTTTAAAAACGGAAGGGCATACTGCATCGTTTTATCGATTTCATCATAGAGGAAAATATGTCCCGAACCTTCAAGAGCGTGGAGTTCTGCATCGGGCATAACCTCTTTGAATCTTTCTGACTGGTAGAAAGGCATTGTGATATCATCGGTGCCCCAGAGGCAGAGAACGGGAATTCCGTGCTCCGCGGTTTTCTGATAGTATTTCGTTATTTTCTTTGTTTTGAGAATTGTGTTTCTCAGACTCGAAAGAACGCATCTGGGGAAACCTTTATACTTCATTGAATACGCAAGCGACTCAAGATAATAGTCGACTTCATCGGTGCAGTGTTTCATTTCTCTCGCGCAGTTTTTAAGCAGGATTTTGTCGCCGAGAACCGCGAAAAGAATGTCACCCACAAGCGGGAAGCTGCTGAGATACATATAGAAAGGCGGTTTGAAGTTGTCCATACCCGCGGGAGCAAGCAGAATCATTTTTTTGACATATTCGGGGTATGCCGCGCAGAAGGCGTTGACTATTGAGCCGCCCATGGATGTTCCGAAAAGGTAAAACTTCTCATCGGGGAAAAGCGCCTGAGTAATCTCTTTCAACTGCGTCGCGAAAAGTTCGGGAGTGTATTTTGCTTTGACTCTTTCGGAGAGTCCTCTGCCGAGCAGGTCATAGCGCAGAATTTTATAGCCGTTCGCGACAAGCGCGTCGGCAACCTTGTCATAAATATAGTAAGGGATGGCGTAGCCGTGGACGAGAACGCAGAGTTCGCCCTCCCCTTTTATTTCATAATGCGTGTTGCCGCAGGGAAGGTCAATGAACGAACCCGGCGCTTTGGCTTTTTCACTGTCGGTCAGTTCATATTTTTCCGCTTCTAATAGCAGTTCTTTTATTCTTTCATCTGTCATATTATCTGCCTCATTCATTTATTTAAAGGTATTTTATCACCTGCCGGCGCAACTGTCAAACGGCGGTTGAATAATTATACAGTATATGATATATTTATCAAGGAGAAAAATACAAAACCGGCACCGGAGGTAACAAAGATGGATTTCAACACTGCGGCGAAAAAATACGCGTCAAACCCGACGGACGAGACTCTGTATTCCGTCGCGAAAGAGCTTTGCGGCGAACTGAAGTTAAGAGAGAAACTGCATATGCTGTCGGGGCAGAAATTCTTTTTGCGAAACGGTTTTGACCTCATCACAAAAGGGCAGAAATACAACTGCCGTCCGTGTCTGAGCGGCGGTGTGAAAAGGCTCGGTATTCCCGCTGTTGCGTTTTCGGACGGTCCCCGCGGAGTTGTTATGGGCAACAGCACATGTTTTCCCGTATCAATGGCGAGAGGCGCATCGTTTGACGACGGTCTTGAATATGAAATCGGCTCTGCGATAGCGGATGAGGTTATCGCTCAGGGCGGAAACTACTTTGCTGGAATCTGCATAAATCTTCTGCGGAACCCCCGCTGGGGAAGAGCGCAGGAAACTTACGGCGAGGACCCGTTCCTGCTCGGCAAAATGGGGGTCGCTCTGACAAAAGCGGTGCAGGAAAAGGGCGTTATCGCCTGCCCCAAACACTACGCGGTAAACAGCATTGAAAATATCCGTTTCGATGTGGATGTTCAGGCTGACGAAAAGACTCTTCACGAAGTTTATCTGCCGCATTTCAAGGCCTGCGTTGACGCGGGCGCTATGTCGATTATGGGCGCTTACAATCTTTTCAGGGGCGAACACTGCTGTGAGAGCAGATATCTTTTAAAAGATGTTCTGCGTGATCAGTGGGGCTTTTCGGGCTTTACGATTTCGGACTTTCTTATGGGCGTGCGGAACGCTCCGCGCGCGCTGAAAGCGGGACTGGATATCGAAATGCCGCAGATTATGCATTACGCGACGCTTCCGCTTGACCTGAAGCTCGATAAAGTAACGATTGAAGATATAGACAACAGCGTACAGAGCGTTCTGCGAGGGCTTATAAAAATCACTCTGCGGATAAAACCCGTTTCAAAAGAAAAAGTCGCCTGCAAAGAGCATACGGAGCTTGCAAAACGGGCGGCGCTTGAAGGCACGGTTCTGCTTAAAAACAACGGAATACTGCCGCTTAAAGACATCGGCAGAATCGCGATTATCGGCAGATACGCAAATAAAATCAATGTCGGCGATCACGGCTCAAGCTCTGTTTTCTCGCCTTATACAGTTACTCCATACGAGGGTTTATGTAATCTTTACGGCAAAGACAAAGTTGTGCTTTGCGAAGGGATGGATTTCTCCGCTAAAGAAAGCGAAATCAAAAAATGCGATGCCGTTATTCTCTGTGTAGGAAGCGATTACAGACAGGAAGGCGAAAATCTCGCGAACTTCTCAAAGAGCGACAAGGTAACCGAAAAGGCTCTGGGAGGCGACAGATATTCGCTTCACATTCCCGAAGAGGAGGTCTCGCTTATTCACAGGGCGTGCGCGGCTTTTGACGGGGTAGTTGTGAATATCATAGGCGGCAGCGCCTACATTATTGAAGAGTGGAAGGATGAGGCAGGCGCCATACTGCACTCGTTTTACAGCGGTATGGAAGGCGGCAACGCTTTCGCGGAACTGCTGTGCGGCAAGGTTAATCCGAGCGGTCATCTGCCCTTCACCATGGCAAAAAGCGAAGATGACTACCCCGACTTTTTGTTTCCGAGCGCGAAAACAAGAAAAATTACATATGATTATCTTCACGGTTATACCCTGCTTGACAGTCAGGGCAAAAAGGCGGCTTTCCCGTTCGGTTTCGGACTTTCATATACGGAGTTTGAATACTCGGATATCAAAGCCGACGACCGCGGTGATGAGGTTGAAATCTCACTGACTGTAAAGAACACGGGAAGTTATGACGGCAAGACTCTTGTGCAGGTTTACGCGGGCGCGCAGGGTGAAAACGCGGTCAAACTGCTCAAAGGATTCAGGAAAGTGTTTGTGAAAGCAGGCGAAACGGTCCGCGAGACGGTTAGTGTCTGCAAGGATGATCTGAAATTCTATAATCCCGGTAAAAAGACATGGTTTTTTGCGGATGACTACACTTTTTATGTCGGACAGGACTGCGAGAATGTCATCGCGTTGAAAGGATAAAAAGAATTAATACGTGCACGCTTTATTAAAAGCGTGCACGTTTCTTTTTTTTGATAATCATCGCTGTTTTTAAGCGAAAGGTTTTCCGGCAGTATGTTTTAATTCTTCGTTTTTTTATTTTTTTGAAAAAAGTGTCACCTATTTGTCACCCTATATATATTATTATTTGAGTGTAAAATGCTAATACTATGGAAATGGGGCATTTATATGAGGGAAAAAGCCAAAAAAATCATTGTGTTTACGCTGGCGCTGATGTTTGTCTGCGGCGCTCTGCCTTCGGGCGCGCTTATCGCATCTGCCGCGACGAAAAGCGTCGCTGCTGAGGAAGCGCTTGTTTCGGCGGTGAACAACGGCGGAGACATAAAACTGACGGCTGACATTAATCTGTCGGCTGAACTTAACATTCCAGAGGGAGTAACCGTTTCGCTCAACCTCAACGGGAAAACACTCAACAGAGGGCTGAAAGACTGCGTCGATCACGGCGAAGTCATCCGCGTGAACCCCGGCGCGACTCTTACGGTTACAGACTCTTCGGGCAACAACGCCGGAAAAATCACGGGAGGCGCGTCGTGGAACGGCGGAGGTATCTGCAACCACGGAACGCTTTATTTTGAAGGCGGCACAATTGAGAACTGCAAGGCTGTCCACAGCAGCTACGGCGGCGGAGGCGGCATTTACAATGACGGATTAAACGGCTCTGATGCAACGCTTTATTTAACGGGCGGCGTAATAAAGAACAATACCGCGCGTAACGGCGGCGGCGTGTTCAACGGTTCCGCCGGCACGGTTGTTATTGAAAAGAAAGTTACCGTCAAGAAAGTAGGCACCCAGGCAAAGGAAACAATTACCAATGTAAAGATAACAGGCAACGTGGCGAACGCTTTGGGCGGCGGAATTTACAACAGTTCCGCGATAAGCATGCAGGACACTCCCGAAATTTACGGCAACAGCAGCCATGATATCTATACTTCTGACGGGAAGAAAATAAACATTACCGGCGCGCTTTCAAGCAAAAACAAGATGAGTGTGAAATCATCTGGCACAGATGCCGTATTGACAAAAGGTTATTCGGATTTCAACACAAAGAAGCCTTCTCAGTATTTCACTCCCGCCGACAACACCTGCGTTGTTCTGTTTACGGATTCAGGTGAAGCGATGCTCAAAAACGGCACGAACACTGTTATTGAAGTTTATGAAAAAGGCAAGCTTGTCAAAAGAGAGGAAGTTAAAGAGTCCGATTTTGTAAGCGTCTGGAACAAAACAATCGGTTATTCCAAGGAAAACCAGTGCGTATGGGGTTTTACGGGTGAGGACAGCGTTGTTGAGATAACGCTCGGCGCCGACTATTCATACGACACGAATTTATATGTTGATCCTTACAGAAACATTGTCATTGACCTGAACGGGCATTATATCAAGCGCGCGGGCCAAAAGCAGAAGGACGGTTATCTTTTCAAGCTGGGCGAGTTCTCTAAGCTCACGGTCAAGGATTCCAACCCGAAATCCGACGGTTACGCGGACCATAATGGCGGAGTTCTCGCGGATGGCAACGGCGACGACTGCGGCGGCGGTATCATCATTGAAAAATACGCTCAGTTTTATATGACCGGCGGAACAATTTACAACTGCATTACCGATGAACACGGCGGCGCGGTATATTTAGGCGCAGACTTCGCGACGGTTAATTTGAAAAACTGCACGATTGACTCCTGCAAAACCAAAGACAGCGGCGATGACGCGCACGGCGGCGGAATCTATGCCAAAAACGCGGGCAATGTCGTTCTTGAAAATGTGACAATCAAAAACTGTTACGGTGAAGACAAGGGCGGCGGACTGTATCTGCGCGAAAAGCCCAGAAACGTCCGGCTCTCAAATGTTACATTTGAAAGCAACTATGCCGAGGACGGCGGCGGAGCCATTTTCATAGACGATTTAAAAAGCAGCACCGAATTTTCGTTTGAAGCCGAAAACTGCACATTCAAGAAGAACAAAAGCGGCGGTGACGGCGGCGCGGTTTATGTTTATGACGATGATGAAAGCGAATACAGAAATCCGACGGTTTTCCGCAACTGCACATTTACCGAAAACGAAAGTTCGAAAGACGCCGGCGCGATTGAAGTCAATGACAACGGTGTTGTTCTTTTCGGCGGAAACTTCAACAACAACAAAGCGGGCGGAAAAGGCGGAGCGGTTTATGTTGAGGGAGAATATGACATAAGTGTTGCGGGCAAGCTGGTTATCAAGGGCAACGACGGCAAAGACAATTACGACAATCTCTGTCTTGAAGATACCAGCGACCATAAAGCCTATGTTTACAGCGCCGGTCTTTATCCCGGTTCCGAAATTTATTTAAGCACATCAAACAACAAGACCGGCATTACCGCGGTCAAGGATGTAAGCGATTATCAGACCAAATATTTTCACGCGGACAAGGGAAGTCTCAGCTTCAACAAAAAAGGAACGAAGACAGCAAATATGGTAACGGCATCGCTCTTCGGCGAGGGTTCAAAAACCACATTGTTTGTTCTGGCAGGCGCGGCGGTTGTCGCTGTCGCTGTTGCGGTGATTATATTCAAAAAAAGGAAAGGAGCTGCGGTTAACAATGACACAGACTAAGAAGAATAATAAAGCATTCCGGCTTTTCGCTTCGGTGCTTTGCGTTCTGCTTGCTGTTACTGTCGGCACAGTCAGCTCACTTCAGCTTATAGCAAAGGCCACCGATACGGTTTATTACGTTGAAGATATAAAGATTTATGCGGGCGAAGGAAAAAAGAAGGCAAAAGAGTATTTTGAGAAAAACGGCTATATCCCCGCGAATATCGACCTTAATATCGACACGGACACGGGCAAGGACGCCTGGCTCGGTTACAAACTGACGACCAACAAAGATATGGCGATAACCGATATCCGCTTTATGGGTATGGATACAGGTTACCAGCTTTATGATTACGATGAGATGCTGGAATATCTCAAAGCGCAGAACGCCGGCACGGCGCAGACTCTTTTCAATCTGTCGCAGGAGTTTTCGGAAAAATACAAAGCCGGCAGTCCGAGAGCGAGGGACGCTTATGAAGGACTCAATCTGTTCTGCGTGGACGACACGAAAAAGACGAAGCTCGGAGATTATATTCTCGCGGGAAGAGCGAACCTCGATTTCTTTACGCAGGTTCTTGTCAAAGCGGGCACCGGAACTCTCAACGCGGTTCTCGGTTTCCTCAATGTAGGCATTTCGCCCTATGAAAATGAGTATGACGAAGAGTCGGGCGAGCAGATTACATCCCCCTGGGCTTCGCTTATTTCAAAGAGCACTCTCTGGGAGAGATATGAGGCGGGTTTAAGCAGAGATGAAGAGGACGCGCTTCATCAACAGTATAACGACCTTGCCCGCGCTATTTTCAAGCAGATTCAAGACTTCACGGCTCTTTATCAGAACGCCGAGGCGAGGTTCAACGCGAACGGCAACAAGTATGAAACCGACCTCGAAATGGACGACATGGAAGAGGCTTATGACAAGATGGACGATGTTGAGCTTGAAGACACCGATGCCATCTATCTTGCCTCATATGAGATGCTTAACTCTTACCCGTTGAACGAGGAAACAAAGCTCGGCGACTGGTTTATTTCAATCGGTCTGAAAACATCGGATGAAATAGATCTGAAGCAGCTTTATCCTCTTGTTGAGGCGATGGGTGAAAATCAGGCTGCCGCCGTCGCTGTCGGCGGACTGCTTTCCGCCATCAACAACCTCGAAGAAAACGCGCAAAATGATGATTTCCGCAAAAAACTGCCCGAAGTCAGGGAGCAGATAAAGGAATACAACAACTCGGAATCCATGGAAATCTTTGAGAACTGCGACGATGAGATTGAAGGCAAAACCATCGGCTTTACCAACGACGCGATACGCAAGAATCAGGCAAGTCTCTCGCTCGGCAAAACCAGCCGTTACGATAGAGTAAAAAACAAAATCAATGAAATCATAGGCTATGTCAATCTGGCTATGGGCGCCCTGTTTGTAGGCGTTACGGTGCTGGCCTTTGTCGCCGCCGCAGGTATTGTCATTACAAAGATGGTATGCGGAACCTTTGTTCTAATGGCGGCGCTCAACTGGATGTTTATGGCTCTGTCATCGGTCTGCGCGGTGATCAACGCCGTAATGTTCTGGGCAGGTCCCATTGTTCTGGCTCTTACCATCGGCTTTATGATAGGCTGGTGGATAGGCGGAATGCTGCGTGAAAAAATCAAGAACAAATTCCACAGTGAAAAGCCGGACTTCGTTTTCGACGCGCCTGAGACAGTTCAGGGAGCGCTCAACCTTAAATACAGAAGCGTTCTTGATGACGATGGAGACGTGGCGGATATAAACCGCGGCAAGCAGTGGAAATGGACAATTATGGCATACACCACGGATATCCGTGTAGGCAGCCCGATCCGCGCAGATAAGGACGGAAACATTTTCAAACTGATGAAAGACAACCCGAATTTTGTCAACGGCTACGACTGCGCGAAGTATTTCGGTGAACGCAACGCGGGCAATGTCAACGCTTTCTGCGAGGACAGCGGTTATTTCTATCTGCATTACAGAACGGACGCTTCCATCGCGGCGGAAGGAAAATCATCTTCCGAAGACCCCGAATTCTATAATGAAGATGATGAAGAAAACGAAAATGAAAACGCCGGGGAAGAAACACCGAAGCCCGAAGAGAAGAGAAACTATCTCGGCGATATCATTGTCTGCATAGGAGAGAACACCGAGGAAGCGAAAGCGAAAATCACGGCTCACGCGGGCGGATTTTATATTCTTGACTACAATCTCTCCAAGGACAGGGAACACGCGACATATATAGGCTACTCGATAACGACCAATCCCGATGACGCAATAACGGACCTTCGTGTTGCGCCTTACTGCGGTCAGACAATGTCGTTCAACTACGGCGATGTAAAATACACTTTTGCTCGGCGACGAGCAGACCAAGCCGCAGTCGGACGCGCTGTTTTTCACCCGCGACAAGAGAGCGGGCGACCCGATTCTCGCGGACGGTCTGTTCCCCGTTTCAGACCCGAAGAAAGCGAAGGAAGGATGGACTCCGGTTTCATTTTTCGGCAGCGACCTGCCTTATAACTTTGACACGGACTACAAGATTATTTCAAGCACGGGAATAAGTGAGAGCACTTTCGATTACAAAAGCGACCATCACAGCACGCACGCGATTTCCGGCTACAGATCCCAGGGCGACCACGATTTAAAGGATAAGCCCAAAATATATCTTTATTATGAATCCACGGTGAAATACACCGAGGGGACGGAATATCTTTCGGGCATTTTCTTTGCGGGCGGTTATGACACCACGAACAATAAATACAGAACGGGTGAAATAGAGCACGATATTTCGGAAATGATCGAGTATTATATAAACACATTCCCGAATATTAATTGCGAGAAACCAAATCTGGCACAGTCGATTTCGGACAGATCATTCAAATCGATGATAGAAAATCAGTCCCTGTATCTGTTATATACATGGACATACAATCCGAAACGCGCCGTTTCGAATATTGCGGTTTATCAGGGCGACACATTCTCCGACACCCTGCCCTACTCAATTTCAAAGCCTCTTGACGGCATTCAGCAAAATTTCCTCGCCGCCACGGTTATTCAGCAGGGCTATCACGACAAGGGAACCGCGGTTGAGAGATACATCTGCCCTTACAACACCTATATGCGTTTTGACGGTATGGTTATTCTGGAAGGCAAATACTTCGACCATCTGAAAGCGAGTTACACAAAAGAGCTGCCCGAAGGTATAGACTTCGGCTACACGAACCAGAAGCTTCTGCCGACGAATCTGTATATTTGCGGTCCGACGGAAGGCAAAACGCCGCTCAAGCTTTCGGATGTTATCATCTCGGCGAAGGAATTCGCATATACCGAGGAAAACGGCAGGATAACATACACAATACCCGAGGAAGAAAAAACCTCTCTCGAACACGGCACGGAAGAGGATTACAAGGCGATAGGCTGGAGATACTGGAGAGACGCCAGGCTGCCTGCACAGGGCAGTTATATGCCGATTGTTGAACTCAAAAACCCCAACAGGTTAAAGCCGTTCAATCTCTCATATCCAAGGGTATATGATGAAAATGACAAGCTCAGGACAAAGGGTTCGTCGATTTATATTTACATCCGCGGCGAAAAACAGGTAAAGGGCAAATACATTTCATCGCTTTCGGTCGGAAGCTTTTCCAGAAAGATTTATAAGGAATCGTTCCCGAAAGCGAGCAAGAAAGACCTCCAATCAGTGGATGAAATGACAGAAGGTCAGGCGATGATAGGCGCGCTGAGCGGCTGCTCGGATGAGATTATCATAAGGAACATATCTTTGACCAACCAGAGCGACGCCTGGTATAACAGTTGTGCGAAAATGGGTTACAACGACACGGTCAAGTCATGCCTAGATGCGCCGGAGAACAAACCTGCCGCCTATGTAGGAGTCAGCAGAACAAACGATTCGAGCAAAGCGATTACCGGAGTTGTTTTTTATCAGCTCAATGATACCGTAGCACCTAATCAGCTGACGCTCGACAATGTGGATTACTACTGCGCGGGCGTAAAGGCGCCGATTGAAATGAACGGCAAGACATATTTCCTCTACTACACATACAACCGCGGCATCTCACCGGGACTTCCCATAGAGGATATCACAATAGACAGTATGCCGCTTCAGGCAGGCAGCGCGACAAATCTCTGTGCCGACGCCAAGCACACCAAGCCTTACGGAGACGCAGACCTGACGAATTTCATACATCTCAAATACAGCAAATCAAGCGAATTCTTCAATAAAATCTATATCGGTTCGGGCGAAACCAAGCGCGAAGCCATGGCGGAGCTGCTGTCTCAGGGCTGTGTCGAAATTATGGATATGGATATAAACACCGGTATCAGGGGCAAAACGATTCTTTTAGGCTACCGCACAAGTTCGGTTAACTGGGAAAAAATCAATTCAAAGAAAACGGACAGCGCGAAGCAGAAAGAGTATGACACCCAGACGCAGGAGGCAATTTACGATATCATCGTTACCAGCGGCGAGCCGTGCCACGAGGAAGGCATAGTGCGGAACAACATTTATTACCATCTCGCGAGCAAGGAAGACCTCAACGGCTGGGAAGGTGAAGAACTCTATCTCTATTTCGCATCGCCCTACTATTCTTCGGAATACAACAAAACAAACAACGAGCATACGGATATGCCGCAGGATGTGTTTACGGGCTATATTTCGCACATCGCTCTCGCAGAAAGCGACAGGGTGCCTTACAACGCGTCGCTGTCTTCCACGACGGATACGGAAAGCAGCGCGCTTAAATGGGAATATGTTGTTGACGGCGATGCCGCGCCCGTTGATCTCAACGCAGGAGCGGTCAGCTACTCTCCGCATCACGCGAAGGACATCCGCATATATATGTTTGCCCAGCGCAGTGACGGAAGCGTCAAGCCCGCAGGCGAAATAACAGGCGGATTTGTTGACAGCAAATATAATGTAGGCGAACTGAAATTCAAATGATAAGAGGAGAATTACTATGAAAAAGACAATTATTATAATCACGGCGGTTCTTCTGGCTTTGCTTATGTCGGCGGTTATGCCCGCCCAGATTTTCGCGGATTCACTTCCCGAATACATAAGCGAGGTTAAAATCGGTATGGGCAAAACCCCCTCCGACGCGGAAGCGGCGCTTTCGGGCTATACAATTCTTTCTGCCGAAAACGGCGGATATGTAAACCTCAATCAGAAAGCCGGCGGCGATCTTGGTTCCAAAGGCGAAAAGGCTGTTTATCTCGGTTACAAAACCACGACAAACAGAAAAGAGGCAATCACGGACCTTGCTCTTATGAATATGAAGGGCGGCTATTCCGTGCAGGATTATGAAGCGCTTATGGAAACCCAGCTTAAATCACAGATTGCTCCTTTCGTTGACAATTTCCTTTCGGCTATTGAGGAATACAGAGAAAACTACAATTCTTCTCTTGAATCAAACAAGGCGAGAGCGGAGTATATTCACGGTATTCTCAACAATTTCACCGATGACGACTGCGGCGGCAAGGGCCTCGGCGACCTGCTTCTCAATGAAACGAAATATGAAATGGGTTTAAAGGCGTTCAACGCGCTTTCCGACGCAGACAAAGAGAATACCGATGTCATAAAGGAGAGCGAAAAGGCTTTTGAAAAGCTCTCCGACGAAGAAAAGAAAAACCACGCGGATATTCTCACTATACTGGCTCAGACAAACGGCAAAGTCACACTTATGATTGAAAACCTCATCACAAGAGCCTCCGACACGAACGAGGACACATGGATTGACCGTTTTTCGGCAACAACCTATGATGACCTGGAGGAAATGATGGATATGCTCCCGACGGACGCGGGAGCGGAACTTGCGAAGCTTTATGATGATGATGCTAAAAAGGTTCTGGCGCTTTGGGATGATTTCAGCGAAAATCTTTCGGGATATGACGCAGCCGTTAAATTCCTGAAATCATATAATCCGGATGAATACACAGACGCCTGCGAGGCGTATGAAAACATTGACAAAAACTCAAAAGAAGAAGAGAGCCTCGAAGTTCTCAACGAATTTGACAAGGCCGTCAAGAACTACAACAGATTTATGGACGACACCCGGACCGTTTTGATTCACGACGCTCTTGACGGAATTGAATACGGTGAAGGAACGCTGCTTGATTTCTTTATGACACCTTACGATGAAATCAGCGAAGACATCCGTCAGCTCTACCCTCTTGTCGCTTCTCTTTCGGACGGTCAGAGAGCCGGTCTTGAGTTTGTTAACCTTATGGAATTCTGCTGTCTTGCGATAACGGATGAAAACGGTTATTCCGATGTTGAACTTGACAAAATCGAAAAGGCCTCCATCTATGCCGGTGTTGACCGCGACATATACAAGAAAGGCGGCGTTGCGCTCACAAGCGAAGCTCTCAGAGGAAAGGCTCTTCAGCAAGACGAAGACGAGGAATCCGTAAACAAGCTTGCCGTCATTTTCCTTGCCGCCGGATTTGCTTCACTGGTCGGTCTTATAGGCTCGATTGCCGGATGGGCATACAATGCGAACATGTTCAACAGAGTGAATACAATATTCAACACCACGGGCGTAAATCCGGTTTACAAAGTCATCAAGACAGATTTGGGCGGCGGATTTATAAACGAAGAATATGTTTACAGCGTTGATGTTTACGCGGCAAGAACCACGCTTTGCAAATTCCTGACAGCGGGTTTCACCATCGTTATGGTTGCCGCATACGCGGTCGGACTTTATCTCAGCTATAAAGAAATGGTTGATACTTATAAGGTTGAATTCACGCCCATTCCCAACTATATGGTTGACGAGGCGGATATAACCGCATACAACGAAAAAGGTGAAAAGATAGTCATTAAAAATCAGAGCGCTTATTATAAAGCCGTTCAATGCAACAGAACCGAAAAAGACGAATTCTACGGCACTCTCGGCACCTGCGCGGATCTGAACGGCGATGTCGGAAAACAGTGGCTCGCTCTCTACGCCGCGAAAAACGAGGCGATGAAACCTATTCTCGCTTCATCGCTCAAAGTTGTTGTCGGCAATACAGACATTCCCGCCGGTTACGAAACGGGTATTCATATGTTCGGCAGCAGTTCGGCGTTCAACCTGAACAGCGAGCTCTATGACTGGAACAAGAGCGCTCCGAGCGTGTTTGTATATTTCAAGACGGACTCGGCGGCTGCCGCAAGCACATCCGGTTCAAACTTCACCGCGGGCAATTTAGCCATCGCGGGAGGCGCGGGACTCGTTCTCGGAGCGGTTATCTCCGCTCTGGCGGTATCTGCGGCAGGCAAAAAGAAGAGCAAAAAAGCTGTTGCTTAAAGGAAAGATAATATGAAAAAATTTTCAATTATATTTACGGCGGTTCTGTTGGCGTTGCTCACCGCGGCGGTTATGCCCGCTCAGGTGTTCGCGGATTCTTTGCCCGAATACATAAGCGAGGTTAAAGTCTATCAGGGCAGTTACGCCGACGCAAAAGCGGAGGGCTTCACGATTCTCTCGGATGAAGAAGGCAAGCCCGTTGACCTCAATCAGGGCGCGGGAGCCACCGGAATGGGAGCAAAGGGAAACAAGAAGGTTTATCTAGGCTACAAGACCACGACAGACAGAGATGATGCCATAACTGACTTAGCTCTTATGAATATGAAGGGCGGCTATGATGTCGCGGAATATGAAGCGCTGATGGAAGACCAGATGAATCTTCAAATAATCCCCTTCGTGGACGGCTTCCTTACGGCTATTGAAGAATACCGTGAAAATTACAATTCGGGCAATAAAAACAATAAACAGAGAGCGAAATATATTCACGATCTTTTAAACAAGTTCACGGATGACGACTGCGACGGAGCGGGACTCGGAGACCTGTTTCTCAACGAAACCATTTATGAAATGGCAAAGCCTCAGTTTGACGCTCTTTCCGATAAAGAGAAGGAAAAAAATCCTCTTATCAGAATCAACGAGGAAGTGCGGGATTCTCTTCCCGAAAGCGAAAAGAACAAGCACGCCGATATTCTCACCATTGTTGCGCAGAGTAACGGCTCAACAATGATTGTGCTTGAAAATCTTCTCGCCAGAGCGGCAGACACAAACGATGACACCTGGTTTGACCGTTTTTCGGAAACAAATTATGAGGATCTTATAGAGTTCGAAGGCGGTTCCCCCGTCGACGCAGAGATGTCTCTCGCGAGGCAGTATGAAGACGACGCGAAAAGAATTCTTGAAAAATGGGATGACTTTCAGGCAGAACTCCTCGACTATGACAATAATGTCAAAAAGGTTGAGGAATATGACGAAAACAGAGCAAAGCAAGTTACTCAGGCTGTTGAAAATATTGACAAAAACACAAGCGAAGAAGATATAACAAAGGCGCTTGTTGACTATGCCAAGTGGCAGATTGAGAACGCTGTCTTCATCAAAAGCGTTATGAATGTGGTAACTTATGAGGTGCTCGCTGAAATCGATTATCTTGACGGCACTATGCTTGATTTCTTCTCGATACCAAAAGAGGAGATAAAAGATGACCTGACGCTGCTTTATCCCATTGTCGCCTCCCTTTCGGATGGGCAGAGAGCCGGCCTCGATTTTCTTTCACTCAGGGACCTCTTTACGATTGCGCTGACAATTGCCGAAGGTTACAAGAGTATGGATATAAGCAACATTGAAACCGTATCGATTTACGAAGGCGTTGACCGCGGTATTTACGAAAAAGGCGGCGTTGCGCTGACCTCCGACGCGTTCCGCGCGGATGCAATGGAAAAGATGATGAACGAGGATGACGGTTCAATACTCAGCGCCTCCACAATCGCAATGATTGCAGTCACGGGCACGACATTTGCCGCCTTAGTTGCTTCGGCGACAAGCTGGGGCGTTCTCAGCTACAAAGCCCGGTCCTGGGAAAATTTCATTGACAACATAACAAGTGAGCATGCCTTAGAAGAGTTAAAAAGCCAAGGTATCACCATCTCACGCAGGGTGTATGTCGGTGAAAGCCCTATGGGCGGTCCGGAATACAAAACTGTATTTATGAACGAAATATATGCGTCAAAAGCGGCGATTGCCAAGTATCTTACCATAGGCTTCACTATCGCAATGGTTGCTTTCACCGCAGTTTCACTATATCTTTCATACAGAGACATGAAAGCTCATTACAATGTCGATTTCACGCCCATTCCGCACTATATGGTTGACAAGAAAGATATTGTCGTTTATGACGAGAACAACAACAGAACGATTCTCAAAAACCAGAGCGCATACTACAAAGCGGTTGAGTGCAACCGCAAGAAAGGCGACAGTAACTTTGACGACATAGACACCTGCGCCGATATGAACGGCTGCGTAGGCAAGCAGTGGCTCGCGCTTTACGCACAGAAGAGCGATGTAAGTTCACCGATTCTCGCGTCATCACTGAAGGTTGTTGTCGGCGACACGAACATTCCCGCCGGTTATGAAACAGGTATTCATATGTTCGGCGGAGACACCGCGTTCAACCTGAACAATGAGATTTTCTGCTGGAACAGCAGCGCAAAGAGCGTGTTTGTATATTTCAAGGTTGATACCTCGACATCCTCTTCGGCAAGCACGGCGGGTTCGAACTTTACAGGCGGCAATCTCGCCCTCGCGGGTGTCGGCGGACTCGCCCTGGGCGCGTTGGTTTCGGGAACCGTATCGGTATTGGCAAACAAGAAAAAGAAAAAAGCGAACGCTGCGTAATCAGCTGAAAATCCCTGAGCCTTATGGCTCAGGGATTCTTGATAAATGGGAAGATTTTTTTGGGGGTATCGGCATTAAACGTCTTTTTTGCTTTAAAAGATATTTCAAGAGGTCTTTGAATGTCAAATTATTTACTTTTTGTTTGGAATAATGTATAATTAATAAAATTTGTTTTTTATTAAAAAATATAAGGCGGTGTTCGACCATATGGCAAAGGTAACCGGCCTGATTTATGGTTTATAATCCTGCGGACTGCTAAGTAACAAGGGATTTTCTTTTACTCTTAAATATAAAATATGAATCGGAGGTGTTCTCCATGAAGAAGTTCATAATGGCTGTAAAAAGCTTTTTGCTTATAATGCTGGCTGCGGCAGTTTCTTTTCCCGGTGTAATCGCGGGCGCGCAAGACGAAGAAGCCGGATATGCGGTGGTTGTTTCCGCAAACGCGACTTCAACGGAAATGTATGCCGCGCAAACGCTGCAGGAATATCTCTATTATCTTAATAAAACCGAATACCCGTTAATCACGGATGCCGAGCAGTTCGACGGATTTAAATTCTGTGTCGGAGCGACCTCCGTTTATGATACGTCCGATATTGAGGGCAAAGCCGCCGACTCGTATATTATCGCTCCCTTCGACAACGGTCTTGCCATTTTCGGCGCGGGCAGTCGCGGAACCCTCTACGGAGTTCATACCTTCCTTGAAAAGTTCTGCGGTTATAAATGTTACGGCTGGTATCCCGCAATGGTAATGACTTCCGATAAAATGACGCTTCCGCAGGAAAAAATCGAATACGAACCTTATTTTGAATACAGAAACACCGACTGGCGCAGCGGCTGGATGGCGTTGTATTCGGTCTCGCACAAGCTCAACGGCACCTATCAGACCGACGCTCCCGAGCAGGGCGGAAACATCCCCTATCTCGGCGACGCAAGCTGCCATACGCTCTCAACCGTCTTCTGCTCCGCGGGCGAATATTTTGAAAGCCACCCTGAATATTTCGCGCTGCGCGACGGCGAGAGAGTTCCCAACCAGCTTTGTCTGACCAATGAAGAGGTTTATGAAATTGTCCTCGATGAGGTTCTGAATGTTCTCGCGGAAGAACACGACAGCAACGCCGATCTGCAGATAGTTTCGCTGTCTCAGGCGGACAATCTCGACTACTGCGAGTGTGAAAACTGCAAGGCTCTCGACGACGCGAACGGCTCCCACTCGGGTTCCCTGATTGCGTTCGTCAACAGGATTGCCTCCGCCGTTAAGCAGCAAGGCTATGACAACGTGGCGTTCGACACGCTCGCCTATACTTATTCGCGCAAGGCTCCGTCTCAGTTGCAGCCGGCAGACAATGTCATCGTTACGCTCTGCACATTCGAATGTTGTTTTTCGCACGCTCTGGATGACGCCGACTGCCCGAGAAACAGAGAACTGATGGAGGACCTTGAAGACTGGTCCGGAATCTGCAACAGATTATATATCTGGGATTACACAACGAATTACGCCTACACGCTCGGCATATTCCCCGATTTCAACACTTTACAGAAGAATATGCAGTGCTTTCACAGATACGGCGTAAAGGGCGTTTATGAAGAGGGAAACTATTATGTTGACCGCTGCGATACGGAATTCGGAGAACTCAGAACCTATCTGATTGCGGAGCTTATGGAAAACCCTTACTGTAATTATGACGCAAAAATGCAGGAATTCTGCAACTACTACTACGGTAAAGGCGGAAGTTACATCGTGCAGATTATTGACGAACTCACCGCCTGCACGAAGGGCCACCTGGACCTCATCTGCCGTATGGGCGACACATTTTCAATTGACGAAGAAGAAGCGGAAAAAATCGACCGTCTCTGGACTCTTGCCGAAAGCGCTTCGGCAGATTCTCAGGACGCTCTCGAGGCAATCGTACGAAGCAAACTCTCCTGGCGTTATGTCAAGGCTGTGCTCGGATTAAGAGAATTCAGCGGAACGCTTGAAGAAAACAGAGACGCAAGGGAAGCCTTATTCAACGACCTCATTTCCCACGGTGTCAGAATGATTGACGAGTGGACCTGGATTGAAGATGATTTCTCCGAATATGAACTGATACCCGTTGAAGAATGGGAGTATGCCGCCCGTTTCTATTATCTTGTTTATAATCCGAACGGCGGAAAAGACGCTCCCGGCGGTCAGTGGGCGTTTGATTATACAATATCCGACACTGTTCCGTCGCGCAACGGATTCACCTTCCTCGGCTGGGCAACCTCCGCAGACGCGACTGCAGCTGAGTATCAGCCCGGCGACATTATAGATATGGAAAGCGACCTTACGCTTTTCGCCGTCTGGGAGGAAAGCAACGGTCATGATTACCGCTTCAGCAGATTTATATGGGCGGATGACTTTACGGCAAAGGCCGAGTATGTCTGCTCCTATGACAGCAGTCATGTCGCTTATTACGACGCCGGTGTCACTTCCGTAACCGACAGGGAAGCCACCTGTTCAAAAGCAGGTAAAAAGACTTATACCGCCGTTTATGACGGCAATACGGGAACAAAGACGGTAACTGTCCCCAAAAATGCGAAAAACCACGCAAAAGCGGTCACCGTTCCCGGCGTGGCGCCGACCTGCGCAAAAACAGGTCTGACGGAAGGCAGCAGGTGTCCTGACTGCGGCGCCGTTCTGACCGCGCAGCATACAATACCCGCAACGGGAAAGCATGTTGACAAAAACAATGACGGCCGCTGTGACGTATGCAACATGTGCAAATGGTGCGGCAAGGTTCACAGCGTTGATTTCTGGCAGAGGATAACAGAATTCTTCCACCGGATACTTATCGTAATATTCGGCGCGAAATACTGATCCGGTCATTTTTATTAATCGGGATTTGAGGAGGTAAATGATGATTAAGTTAGTAACTATCGACCCAGATAATTGGAGACTTGGTCTTAAAGTGTCATAAACACAAAAAAGATATGTATCTGATAGTATGAAACTACTGGCAAGAGCATATGCGTATCGAAACAGCAGAAGCAATGCGTTTGTCATTTATAACGATTCCAATCCTGTGGGTATGGCCCTATACTATGACTGCGATGAAGTTAACGCATATGATTTCAGCCAATTGTTTATAGATGAACGATATCAGGGAAACGGATTTGGAATTGAATCGGCGAACCAAATCCTTGAATTAATGAAAAACGATGGTAAATATGATAAAGTTATTCTTTGTTATATTGATGGAAATGAAGTTGCAAAAAATATGTATGAAAAATTGGGCTTTCATTTAACAGGAGAATGCGATGGAAACGAGATTATTATGGAGAAGCTATTAAGATAAATTCCGGTTTGGTGAGGTAAAAATGAGCAAATACAATAAAATCATATCTTATATAATCGTTGCCGTTACGGTTTTTACTCTTCTTCCGCTTAAAACAGCGGCACAGGAAAACATACTTCTCTCATATCCGGAATATGACGAGAGGATTACCCGATGTTATGAGTATGAAGTTTCGGTAACGCAGAATAATAAGACGATACCGTTAAAGGTTTATGACAGATGCAATTCTTCCACACTGCTCGGTAACCGGACAAAGAGGCCCGATATGCACAGGAGATTCTGTGAATTTGCCTTTTCCGGAGAATCTGTTACGGTAAATATCAGGGTTAGAAAAGATTTCAGGAATTATTCTGTTATTCCAAGCGCGAAACAGTTCCCGGTGTCATTCAGCGACGGAGTTATATCCGTTACAGTATCGGAGCCTGACGATTATTTTATCCTGCGTCTTGATTCCGACGACAATACCGTTCTCTCGGTATTTGCCGATAAACCTGAATCCGACAGTTATATTAAATCAGATGAATCCGTTCTTATTCTTGACGATAAATGGAACGAAATGAGTTCAGGCGAATATCTTACAATTGACGGTAAATCATCATTTGTCAAATCGGAGTCAGACGGAAAAACACTGCTTACCCGTGTAAACAATTCTGAACATCCGGTTACATCCGTCTATGTTGCTCCCGGCTGTGTGCTGAATTCCAGGGTAAGAATCGAAGCCGCGGGAGTGAAGATATCCGGCCACGGTATAATTCTTGACCCGTATTCTGATATTTTCGCTGCGGATATCCGTAATGCTCCCGATAAATTCTTTGTTCTTCTGGGTGCTGCCGACTGCTCGGTCCGTGATTTAAAAATCCTTGATTCGCAGAATTATTCTCTTACTCTCGGCTGGCTTTGCGACCGCACGGTTATAGAAAATGTAAAAATACTTGCATCCACGATGTGTACCGACGGAATATCTGTTTTTGAAAGCAGAAGTATAAATATCAAAAACAATTTCATTTACGCCGGCGATAATGCCATAGTTTTCGGCGGAGATTGCTCGGGCAGCGATTTTGAAAACAATATAATCGGAACAACCTGCGCGGCATTTTTCCCTCAGAGCAGCATTTCGGGCACAGTCACTTTCAGGGATTCATTTGTTTTCCGCTGTGATGAAGGATGCGTGAATAACTGGTACGGCGCGTCCGGAGACGGATCGGAGATCGAAAATATCATATTTGACCGCCTCGACTGCACCGATGTCACCGTGTTCCCCTGGCTGTTTTGCGCGCGAAACCAAGGCTCGCCCGCCAAGAATTTTACTTTCATTAACACCTCGATTGTTTCTTCACGCGGAACGGCTTATATAACGGAACCTGCGAACGGTAAGTCGGTTATAATATCGGTTGATTCTCAGGATGAATTTCCTGCATGCGGATACCGTCTTGCTTTTAATAATTTGTTTGTTGACGGCATCTGCGTCACATCTGCCGATGATTTGGTTTACAGCGCTCCGGATAATTCAGTAACAATGAATTTCACAAGCACTGATAACTGTGAAATCAATCTTCACTCGTCGGAATCCGTGGTAAATTATATTTATCCATATAAAATATTTATCGGCGGTTGCGAAACATTTTTATCAGGATGCCCTGCGGAGAATGAAAACGGTATTCTTTTACCGGCTGAAATTCTAAGCAGACTCGCGATTGAAGATAAATCGAAAATCGTAACTGTTGAAGGAAAAATATATATTCAGTTAAGTGATTTGAGCTCATATTGCGCCGGAGTGTCATACGACAAAGCCAAAGGCATTATTTCAATAAAAAAGCCTTCTTATAAAACAGATAATCTCATTAAAGACAACGCCCTCGCATTCAGCCGCTGGACTGAAATGATTTGCTATGAATCCGGTCTGACCGCTTCAACATCAGGCGGAGACTGTATATACTGTCTGGATGTTGATTCAAAAAATTCGGCCGCGGGAATGAAAACCTTCATCACCGATGAAATACTGCGTAACGGCTCAGGCAGATACAGATTGGCATTCAGCGCGAAAACTGCCGCCAAAACAAAGCAAAAACTGCGTGTCGGTCTGAGCACTGTTCCGCAGAATTGCGGATATTACGAGCATACGGCAGAGCTTACCGGTAAATGGCAGAGTTTTTCATTTGCCTTTGATTTATCCGGCGCGGATCTGAATGCAGTTACCGACGTTTTTATTTCATTAAGCAACAAAGGCAATTCCGGTTTCTCGGCTCAATTCAAAGATTTTGCTTTTTATTATGAAGACGGTCCCGACAGCCCCGATAATCCCGCTCCGCCGTCAACATATATCCCCGAAGCTTACATAATCAATGGCAACAGCCCTGACAACAGAAAGACTTACGGCTACCGCACAACGGTAACTTTCACCGCCGTTGTTCCCGAAGGCGGAAGTGTTCAGTGGTATGTTGACTCAAACCCTGCAGGTAACGGCAACACTTTAACCGTAAAAGACAAAACAAACGATTATACGGTTAAGGTCGTTGTTACAGACAAAAGCGGCAAAAAGACAATGGATGAGGAACAGGTAACGATCAGGCACGGCTTCTTTGATATTTTAATCTGGTTTTTCGTTCATCTGTTCAATCCGGGAGCATATGATATAAAGCAGTAAGAATTATAAAAAAAGGCCCGGTGTTTGACTGACAAATTCCGGTTTGCAGGGCAAAAACAATTTAATAAGCAATGTGCCGCTCGCTTATTGTGGGCGGCACAATATTACTGTTAAGGGAGGGAAATATTTGAAGATATTAAACAGTGGTGAAAATCGTCAATAGTGGTGAAAATAGTGCTGAAATTCAGAGGTTTTTGATTTTATTAGCTGAAAAATAACTGTCTAATATACTGGACAAAATCTGTCTAATATACTTGACAAAAACGGGCAAAAATTGTATAGTATATCCGACAGTTGCTAAAACAGGAGATGAA
This sequence comes from Oscillospiraceae bacterium, assembly GCA_902787025.1. Taxonomy (GTDB): domain Bacteria; phylum Bacillota; class Clostridia; order Oscillospirales; family Acutalibacteraceae; genus CAG-177. The sequence goes on from CADAER010000005.1 coordinate 59,829, forward strand.
ATTATGAATCATGATATTCTCAAATCGGTTATTTTTGATCAGCACGAAATCATAAAAAACTTCATTATCTATCCCAGAGAATATAGTTTTGAAGAGAATGCCAACTATGTTCTTACAGGTATGAGACGTTCCGGAAAATCAACCCTCTTATATGATAAAGTGCAAAAGCTGATAGCTGCGGGAAACGACTGGAATCAGATCGTTTATATTAACTTTGAGGATGAGAGACTCGCCGACTTTACCATTAATGATTTTAATGATATTCTCGGCGTTGCCTATGAACTCAGCGACAGCAAAAGTTATTTCTTCTTTGATGAAATCCAGAATATAGAAGGATGGGAAAAATTTGCCAGGCGCCTTGCAGATGCAAAAGAGAGAGTATATATTACCGGCAGTAATGCAAAAATGCTCAGCAGAGATATTGAAAGCACACTGGGCGCAAGATTTCTGAGCATGAATATCTCGCCTTATAATCTGCGTGAGTATCTTACTGCTTTATCTGTGCCTTATAATAAAACTGAATTGCTGAAAACAAAATCAAACGCTCTGGTTCAGAAAAACTGTAATGAGTATCTTACTTTCGGAGGATTTCCCGAGTCATTACTTTACAAATCAAAGCGTGAATATGTCTCTTCGGTCTATCAGAAAATTCTGCTCGGTGATATTATTGCAAGGAACAACATCCGCAATGGATATCCGCTTCGAGTTATGATGAAGAAAATTGCAGAATCGGTATGCAGTGAATTATCCTATACCCGCCTGCATAATATAGTTACGGGAACGGGAGCAAAAATCAGCAAAGAGACTGTGATTGATTATGTTCAGTATGCGATTCAGGCGTATATGATTTTCCCTGTCAGGAGCTATTATGCAAAGTTTGCAGATAAAGAGAGCAATCCTAAATACTATTTCGGAGATACGGGTTTAACAAACCTTTTCCTTGTTGACAAGGACAGTGCACTGCTTGAAAACGCAGTCGCTGTATCTATGCTCAGAAAATACGGTGAAGAAAACTTATACTATATCAAATCATCCGAAACAGGTATAGATGTTGACTTCTGGATACCTGAAACCAAGACAGCAATCCAGGTATGTTACAGCCTTAATGACAGCAGCTATGACAGAGAGGTCAAATCAATTAAGAAACTGGCCTCACTCGGTGAAGCTAAAAGACTTGTTATTGTCACAAAAGACGAATCGGGAGTCCTGGATGTCAACGGGACTGAAATAGAAATTGTTCCTGTATATAAATTCCTTTTGGGATTATAATATAGTCAAAATAGTTTATTATGAAAAGCCGGGCTGATGTAATATCAGCCCGGTTTTGTTTTATGTGTTACAGCGCTATTGAGCATATCCTCATTTGCCGTAATTTCATATTCGTCAAATATCAGCTCGGGCTCCAATCCTTTCTCAGCCCATCGCTTTTCCAGAAGCAGAACACAGCCGCGTATCTGCTCCGACAGGTTATATGTATTTAATGCTCCAGATTAGGATAGGAACTATTATAGCGGAGCACACTGTCATGTGCTGTCGAAACCTGTCGGCAAACATAAAATAATAGCAAAAAAGACCACAGGAAGTGAAACCTGTGGCCTTCTTTGCACTCAAGGATTATACCTTCAGCTAAGCCGATACCTGAAAGCAGACTCCCCACCGTGATTGGTGGGGAGCTGTTAAGAAATCAATTAGCCTTCGATAGCGATGTACTTCTTTTCAGGAAGCTGCGGTTTTGCTTCCTTCTTCGGAATCTGCAGCGTCAGAACACCGTGCTCCAGCTTGGCCTTGATATCCTCTTCCGTGATTTCCTCGCCGACATAGAAGCTGCGGCTCATGCTGCCGGCATAGCGCTCCTGGCGGATGATCTTACCGGACTTCTTGTCCTTCTCATCCTTGTCAAGGCCTTTCGCCGCCGTGATGTTCAGATACCCGTTCTCCAGGCTGAGCTGAACTTCATCCTTGTGGAAGCCGGGAAGCTCAATATCAACTTCATAGCTGTCATCGTGCTCCCGCACATCCGTCTTCATCAGCTTCTTGGCATTGTGACCGTAAAGCGGTTTCTCAATCCGGGCAAATTCACGATCCATGTCATCGAACCAACGATCCATCAAATCCTCACCAAAAACACTAGGCATGTACAACATAAGTCAAACCTCCTTTTATTTTCGGTCCTGGATGCTGTTCAGGGCTGTTGCTGTGGTATATGCCGCAAGGGAGATGAAGAAACCCGGAACCTTAGTTCCGGATCTTTTTCCCTCTTGCGATTATGTTATACCACCTTTTTTAGCACTTGTCAAGTGAGAGTGCTAATTTTTTTGTGAATTATTTGTTAACACCAATACAGTTATTCTGTTCAGCCAGTTCTGAGCCATTCTGGAATTTGAACAACATACCGCCATCCTTAAAAACGGTGACCCGGTCAACTGTATCCATCCATAGCCGCTCATCAAAATGCTCCGGCAGCTGATCCATCTCCCGGAGCCGGAACATAAAAGCACCAATGGCATCAGCCTTATTGTGATATCTACATACAATTATAAAACCAATATTGAACACTTGTTGTTTGCTGTTGCCCAAATTGAAAAGCGCTCAGAAACGCAATATGTTTATGATTCGACTATCAACACTTATGAACAACTCTCTGATGCTCTGGTTGGCAGAGTTTCAAAAAAGGACAGGCATATATTGTAAGATTTTCACAATATAATTCCTCTTTTTATTTGCAACCGCTCCGTTTGGGGCGGTTATTATTTTGCTGTTGTTTCGCTTGAGTTTAGAAATCGGTTATAAAATCATAGTACTTCGAACATAAATGAAAAGAAGGATAAATCGATGAAAGCAAAATTCAATTTCAGGCAGTATGTATGGATTTTCATAATCGGCTGTTATACGGGTTATGCAGTTGAAACACTCTGGTGTTTGATTAAAAACGGGTATATTGAAAGCCGTCGTTCTCTCGTGCTGGGGCATCTGAGTGTCGCTTACGGTATGGGTGCGGTACTGCTCACTCTGATTCTTGTCCGCTTTCAAGGAGCCGCGTGGTGGAAAATTTTTCTGATTTCGTTTTTCAGCGGAACGGTGACCGAATATATCTGCTCTCTTGGGCAGGAAATCTGCTTCGGCTCCGTCGCGTGGGATTACAGTCATTTGCCGCTCAATATCAACGGACGGGTTTGTCTGCTGTACTCCGTCTTCTGGGGCGTAATCGGGCTCGGATGGGTGAAGCTGATTATGCCGCTGATGAACAAGCTGTTTGAAAAAATTCATATTCCGTTTGAGCATATTTTGATTGGCGCATTTATCGTTTTCTTCGCATTTGACGCTCTGCTTTCAGCCGGCGCCGCCGTCCGTATGGACAGGCGTCAACAAGGCATTTCTGCGTCAAACAGTATGGAAATTTTTCTGGACACACATTTTGATGACGAGAGAATGCATGAAATCTATGCAAATTCTAAAACTGTGAAAGAGTGATCTTTGTGATAGAGAAAACAACACTTCTGATATACAATCCGCGGGCAGGAAAAAGTATCGGCCGTCCGAAACCAAAGGAGATTCTTGAACGCTTCGGGGCAGATGCGGAGAAGATTCACATTGCCGTAACGGCGTATCCGGGGCACGCGAAGGAGATTGCCGCCCTTGAGGGAAACCGTTACGAAACGGTGATTTGCTGCGGCGGCGACGGCACACTCAACGAGGTGATCAGCGGACTGTCGGGTTTGGAATCACGCCCGGTGATCGGTTATATTCCCATGGGCTCGACTAACGACCTCGCGAATAATATCGGAATTCCTTCGGCTATGTCTAACGCCGTAAAGGTCATTGAGCAAGGGGAGAGCCGCGGTTTCGATATCGGCGCATTTAACGATCGCTGTTTTACATACATCGCCTCCTTCGGTCCGGGTGTATCTGTTTCCTATTCCACGCCGCAGCGGATAAAGAATGTGCTGGGCTACAGCGCGTATATTCTCAATGGCTTCGGGCTGCAGCTTATCCCGACGATGAAAGCGCTGAAACCCAAGCATATCTGTGTGGAATACGACGGAAATGTGCTGGAGGATGATTTCTATTTCGGCACCATATCCAATTCACTCTCCGCCGCAGGTATGTTTAAATTCCGCAAGGACGAAGTACGCTTTAATGACGGAAAATTTGAAGTGGTACTGATTCGGAAGGTCAAAACTCCGTTTCAGATTTTTTCTCTTCTCAAAAAAATGCGCCTGCATGAATACGACGGAGAGACGCTTGTTCATTTTCAGGCTTCAAAGCTGCATTTTACTTTTGAAAAGCCGGAGAGCTGGACGATGGATGGCGAATGCAGCGGCCCTGTCAGCGATATACATATTGAAGTCAGAAATAACGCTGTCAGGATTTATTGCCCGGACAGTGAATACTTCGTTTAGATGATAAAGGAAGCAGATCATATAAGAAATCTGTATATTTGAAATAACATTCAAAGCGCTTTCTGTTTCTTTTGAGTTTAGAAACGGCGAATAAAATATAATATCATAATTCGAAAAAGGTCGGGTTTGTATGGGAAAGCGTAAAAAACTGCTTATAAAAATATCTGTTGCGCTTGCTGGCATAACATTAACGGTTACGGTAATCTTTTTTACACCTCTTTGGGGAACGGCAATTCTGTTGAGTTTTCTTTCCGCAAAGGGCTGCTATGAGCTGTTGATACCGACCGGCGTAATAAAAAGCAAAGCTGCCGCGTGTTGCTGCATAATCCTTTCAACCGCAATTGTTTGGTTGCAGTATTTCGATATGTTTGAAACCGGGTTGGTAATGCTTTCGCTTTTGCTCCTGACTTTTGTGCTGATTTGTTTTGCCGTATCCGGTCGGTTTGGAGAATCGAAAAGCATAGCATATATTTTTCTTGCGATGCTGATTTTCCCGGCGTTCTTTTCTCTTTTGCTTCCGGTGATGAAAGAAAAAGCAGGCAATCAACTTGTTCTGATACCGTTTATCGCTGCGTGGAGCGCGGATACGGGTGCTCAGTTCGGAGGTATGGCGTTCGGTAAGCACAAATTAGCGCCGCACATAAGTCCGAATAAATCTATTGAAGGATTTATCTGCGGTCTTTTCGGTAGCACGCTGGGTATGGGTATATATGAATTGATTATTCACCTTATGGGAAGACCTGTTCCGGTTGTTTCACTTCTCGCTTTCGGCCTGCTCGGAGCTACTTTCGGCACAGTCGGAGATTTGTTCTTTTCATACATAAAACGCGAACATGGACTGAAAGATTTCGGCTCGTTAATGCCGGAACACGGCGGAGTTCTGGACAGATTTGACAGCGTTGTTTTCGTTATACCTCTGTTTTATATCTATATGAATCTGTTTACGGTAGCATAAAAATACATTTATAACTGACGGAAGGGGAAATATATGAAAGACTATCAACATAAAATCATTACAATACCGAATATTATAAGTATGTTTCGCGTAGTGCTTATACCATTCATTATTTATTCTTTTGTGAAACTAAACAACATCCCGTTGACAGTTGTACTGATTGCAGTTTCGGCGTTATCTGATATTCTGGACGGAAAAATTGCACGAAAATTCAATATGGTTTCTGATTTCGGAAAGTTTTTTGACCCTGTGGCGGATAAAGCGACTCAGATTGCTTTGGCAATTTGCCTTGCTTTCAAAATAAAGATGATGATACCGCTGTTGATATTTCTGCTTATAAAAGAAATCTTTATGGGCGTCTCAGGATATATTGTTATCAAAAGAACGGGCGCTCCCGATCAGGCGAAATGGTACGGAAAAGCTTGTACAGTGGTTTTATATGGCTCGATGATGGCTATGATTCTTTTTCCGGGTATGCCGGAATGGCTTTCATACGCTCTTATATGTCTGTGTGCGGTATTTATGCTGATTTCCATTATCGGTTACGCTGTTCTTCGCAGAAGAGAAATAAAAGAATCAACGACAAAAAATAATGGGACTGAAAGATTATAATTACTATTGTTTTTTGTTTTATATATAAAGAGAAACGCAGTCGGGATCCATGCCTCTCCTCCGACTGCTTTTCTTTTCTGTGATGCTCTTAATCATCTATTCCGCCGGCAGTATTACCGTAAAAACAGTTTTCCCTTTTTCGCTCTCTGCTGTTATTTCTCCGCCGTGCAGAGAAACTATTCTTTTGACCAACGCAAGACCGATACCGTTGCCTGCTGATGCATGAGATTTATCAGCTTGATAAAATTTATTGAATATAAACGGCAGATCTTCCGATGAAATCTCAGTGCCGGAGTTCATTATTCTGACAGCCAGATTCTCATCATTCTTTGAAACAGTAATCCTGAATATTCCGAAATCATCGGAATATTTAATTGCGTTGTCAATCAAATTGAGCCACACCTGCCTGAGCATATCCTCATTTGCCGTAATTTCATATTCGTCAAATATCAGCTCGGGCTCCAATCCTTTCTCAGCCCATCGCTTTTCCAGAAGCAGCACACAACTGCGTATCTGTTCTGACAAATTATATGTTTTTGTTGTGCCCGATGAGGTTTGGCTTTCGACCTTCGTCAGTTCGAGAACTCCCGTTGCCATATTTGCAAGGCGCAAGGATTCTTCCTCAATTATATCTATATATTCTTTCTGCTGTTCAGCCGTTAAATCTTTGTGCTTCAGAAGTTTTGCGAAACCGGCAATGGAAACTATCGGAGTCTTGAACTCATGAGAAAAATTATTGATGAAATCAAGGTGGATTATTTCAGTATGATCAAGAGCGGTTGCCATTTTATTAAAACTTTCCGTAATTTCCACAATGGTCGGGTGACGGTTGAGAATACTGCCGGTTTCCAGCCGCGCCTTATAATTGCCGGAAGCTAATTGATTCATTGTGTTAATCACCTTGTTGATTGTTCCGGTAAGAATACGGCTGAGTAAAAATGACAGCCCCGCGCCTATTACAAGACTGAATAAAATCAAAAGGAAGATAGCAAGCGCTTTATTTATTTCAACCTCGGAAACTATTGAAATTATATCTGTTTTTACAAATATGATGACAGCAATCGCAACAAGAGCAATAAACAAAAGCAAAATCGCAAAAGTCAGCCCCGCAAACAGCAGTGTAAGAGCAATGCGTGAATGTTTTTCTTCTTTTTTATTCATTTATTAATCACCGCCCTGTAGCCGAGCCCTCTTACGGACTCTAATGAAAAAACATTCCAGCTGTCAAATCTCTTGCGAAGCCTGCCTATATGCACTGTAACCGTCTCCCAGCCGGTATCTGTATCCGCGCCCCAGATTTCATCCATTAACTGTATTCTTGTGAATATTTTACCGGGGAACGAGAGCAGCTTATAAAGCAAAAGGAACTCTTTTTGCGGTAAAACCTGTTTTTCGCCGGTTGCTGCGCTTGAAACAGTGAAGCTGTCATAATCGAGAGTAACATCTCGGATAACTATTTTTCTTTCGCTGTTAATCTTTGCCCTGCGCAGCAGAGCTTTGATTCTGAGCAGAAATTCAGTTTCGTCAATCGGCTTAGTCATATAATCATCGGTTCCCGAAATAAATCCTTTATGTCTGTCTTCAGGCAATTGCTTTGCGGTAAGCATCAAAATCGGTAATTCGTTATTCTGTTCTCTGAGTAGCTGTGTAAACTCATATCCGTTCATCCGCGGCATCATTATATCTACCACCGCGAGATCTATGTAATTCCTGTCCATAACTTCGAGTGCTTTTATCCCGTCTTCCGCGGGGAAAATATTGTAACCTGCCTCTGTCAAAACCGCGGTCAACAGTCGGCGGATGTTATTATCATCATCAACGACAAGTATATTAAACATTTTACGGTCTCCTGTTACCTGTTAATCATTATTATCGGATAAATATAAAAAATATTAAGTAATGTGCAGCAAACAGATATTAGATTTCAAGGTAAGTTTTTATTTCATCAAGCTGAGCCTGACAATCGTTATAGCCAAGCCAATATAGTTCACCGAGTTTTTCAAGGTCCCTCTCAATCATAATAATTCCAGGCTTTCTCGATGGGCAAAACTGTTTAAGTTGACCGTCGGACTGTAATTTTTCAATCTCATCACACTGCCGGTTGTAGTTTATATCGCTGTTGGCAATCTTTTCAGCAAATTCAGGGTATCTGCCGTAAACTTTGAGTGATCCCTGAATGCGTCTGCTCGGATTCCTGAAAGACTTTTCCCGTGTTCTTATGACCATAATTTTGCGATATCCCTGCTCAATTGCCCATTCATAGGGGATTTTACATGAACAGCCGCCGTCAAAATACGGAACTCCGTCAATTATATATGCCGGCGAAACAAACGGCAAAGTGGCAGAGGCGCGTATGCCCGCGATTACATCGTCACACACGCCTTTTTCAAAATATACCGTTTCTCCGTTAAGAGCGTTTGTCGCTACTGCCACAAATCTCTGCTCAGGTCTGTAAAACCTTATAGTATCAAGAGTTTCGTGGATTATTCCTCTGTCCTCGGTAAGAAAGCCCACATCAAGCAGGCTGCGGCTGTTTTCCAACGCTTTTTTACCTATGTATCTGCTGTCGGCACGATAGTTAAGGTTTATTCTTGCCGATCTTCCGATTTGTCCCGAAACATAATTTGCCCCGCCCAGTGCGCCGGCAGACACACCAATAACACACGAAAGATTTATATCGGCAAGCATCAAAGCATCAAGAAAGCCCTGAGTGTACAGTCCCCTGAAAGCTCCGCCTTCAAGTACAAGACAGCCTTCGGTCAGCTTATCCGAAGCCCGGCCGGAAGGTATTTTGCTGATACCGGAATAGGATTTTTCAAAAAGATTCTTACTGTCTTCCAATATCTTTTTCCTAGCCTTAATTATATTCTTAACATTATCTCTGTCCATAAGCTGCCTCTTGAATTAATTTGATGAAGATGTTACTCGAGTGAAGAAAATATTATATCACACGCGCGCGAGATTTTTC
>CADAER010000006.1 GCA_902787025.1 Oscillospiraceae bacterium
AATTGAAGCGCCCCAAAGGATTGGGTTTTCCTTCAATCGTGGCTATATTTTATTAATTAATTTTGAAAATAAAAACTAAAATAAATAGAAAAAGACATTTTTGGAAAATTTATATCATTTATAAAGAAAAGATAAGAAGCCTACTTCTTATCATATTCTCCATATTCACATCCAACGTTTTCTGCGAGGATCTCATCAACGAGTTTGCCTTTATGGTATAACTTAATAGTTCCTTTGCCGGTTCCTCCATTCCATAAACGGTTATGAAGCTTTTTGCCGTTTGGTGCTTCGTAGTTAATTAGAAGCATTTCTTTTTTATTACAAGATATATCCACGATAACTTTGTTATTCCAAGTTTTTTGTTCAATGTGCCATATCACTTCATCATCGGTTTCGTAACAATTGAACTTAGTTCTTGTATTAGTCCAGAACTTTGAGAAATTAAATTCGTATTCTTTACCTTCGATATAAAAAGCGGATAATAACTTACGATTTAAAGCGATAAAGCAATACGAGAAAGAGAGAAGAGCGCGGGTGTGGGGGAGAGACGACAGCGAGAAGGAGTCGTGAGGGTGAAAGAAAAAGTGTGCAAGCAGGAATGTTGTTGTCGGGAGAAAAGAAACAAGGGAAAGATTGAACGAAATAAGGCAAGGGGCAGTGTGGGTCGTTGCGGAGGAAAGAGTGCAAATGGAATAAAACGGAACAGGCAAAAGGCTTGTTCCGCTTTTTATTGTTTTGTGATAACTCATAGATTGTTATGAAGAGAAAGAATCCGGGATGTTCACATTATGAACTGAGGATATCGTGAATCCGAAAATACCGTAATGGTTTTATCCGCGAGCAAAAGGTCAACAATCAGGGAAAGATTGGTTTTATCCTTGCTGTATGTGCCGTGGTAGTGGTCTTTTATGAACCATGTGCTGTCGGGAAGATAAGCGCAGGACGCATCAATTACAGAGTCTTTCGAAATATGGTTTTTACCGCAGCATTTATCAATCTGCTTGTAATTGCTGCCGAGAGTTTTGTTTACGGGAGCAATCTTTGCGCCGCTTTCAAGATAAGTTTCAATCAGAATGTCTCCTCTTTCGCTGCCGCCGAAAAGAGTGGGATAATCGGTGTAATTTGCTATTATTGAAATGTTTGTGCCGTTCTCTCTGCATTGTGCAAACGCTGATCTGAAGTTGGGCATAATGCTGTAATGAAGTTCATCACTTTTTTCAATAATGTCGTTCGGGACATCGGGATAAGCAGTTTTCATCCTTTCATAATCATCTGTTTTCATCAGATCCCAGAAGCTTCCCCAAGAGAGAGTAATATCCGCTGTGTTTTCGGCAAATATCTTCACGGCTTTGTTGAAATTTTCAGCCCCGGGGAGATTTTTTGCAAAAGCAAGTCTTTTGACATTAACTCTTAAACCTAACGCGTCGCCTGCAATATTGACAATTGTATTGCCTTGTATCTCCGGCTGCTCAAAAAAGTTTCCTATGGCTTCGGTGCCTCCGAGAGCGGGAACATCCAGCACGGCGTTTTTGATTTTGCCCTCGCTGCCGTATTTGCTGAGATACGCACCGGCAACAAGTCCGCCGAAGCTTAACCCGAAAAGGTTTATTTTTTCCGCTCCGGTGTATTCGATTACGCCATCAATAAAAATCTTCAGGGTTTCCACGGTATCTACAACATTATCCCGCCAGTCATATGCAAAGGTAAAGACATTGTCCGTGCCCTGTTTTTTGCCGAGTTCCAGGCTGAGGTCCTTGTCGATGAAACTCAATCCGTTGTTATTGTAGTATGTAAGACTTGCCTCCTGCGGCTTTTGGCTGCGCGTGTCATAGTCGTTGCTTCCTTTACTGAATTCAAACAATCTGTTGAATGTGTCCGCGGCGGCTTTTCCGCATATTTTTTCTCCTCCCGGAAACAGCAGCGCGGGAAGGGTTGGTACCGTGGCTGCCGCGACACCGAGAAGCTTCGGAAGTGTCTTTTTCATAGCCCAAACTTCTTTTTGGCGTTCCGTTCCGTAATCTGTATATAAACCCGGCAAAAAATAGCCTGTAATAATTATCGAAGGGCAATTCTTCGCATCGGAACTTCCGTTGTATTCCTCTGATTGGGCGAAGCAGGGGAAAGCAGGAGACAGAGCAAATATTGCCGATAAAATAATGCTGAGAATCCGGATTGAAAATGGTTTTTTCATGGTATTACTCCCGGTCGGTCAAGTTTTGTTTTACGATGTTCTGCCGCTGTCGGCAGGTTGTTTCAAGTTTATAACGCTGTTTGTCATTTAGAATCTGAGATGAACTCTCCCGCGTTTTCATCATAGAAAAGGAACTGAGGGGAGTCTTCAAATGTTTCAACCGTTGCCTGACCGTTGAAATAGAGCAGACGCGCGAACCAGTCGTGCATACAGCGGAAGGTCGGAATATGCGTGGCGTTGTTCAGGAACCAGGTCTGTTCGGGGAAGAGGCAGGTTGAGGCGTCAATATCGCCTTTCGGGGAAATGAGTTTCCCGCTCTTGCCGAGAGTCTCGCCGTAAAGCGCCGCCGTCGCGCCGAACGAGGAATATTTAAGGTCAACCGCCATATCGCTTTGAGTTTTCCACTCTTCCACAATAAACACCGTGCAGAAACCGTATCGGGCTAATACGTAGAGGTTGCAGTTTTCGTTGATGTTTTCAAGTATGCTCTGCCTGTTGACGCGGATTGTGTCCGTGTAGTTGTCAACCTTTTTCTGCAAAGCGGAGTAATCAAGTTTGTATTCGGGGCAGATTTCGTTGAATATATGGTTATATGCTTCGTCGTAGCACTCGTCGCTCACCATTGACCATATGCTCGGCCAGCTTCCGAACATCGGCAGAAGGCAGTTCGCCATGGCGTCCTTACCGAGGCCTGCAGCTATGTCGTTGACTTTGCCGCACAACCATCCGAGAACGCCTGTTTTGTAAAGGCCTCCGATAAGGCCGTTCAAGAGTTTTTCGGCGTTGCTGTAAGCCCAGACGCTTTTAAGATATTCGACCGCGCCCTCGTCGTTTAAAACGATGTGACCAGCGCAGATTTCGCCGACAAAAGTTGTTCCGTAAACGGCGGCGGCGTTGAAAGCAACAGAGCGGACCTTCTCCGTGCCGTAGTTGTTCAAATAGGTGTATGTAACCACTCCGCCGTAGCTGTGACATTCGAGCACAACCTCGTCGCTGCCCGAGCAGTCGAGAACATAGTTTATGAAATCGTTCAACTGAGCGGCGAGTTCAACGGGGTCAAGCCGCCAGTCGTATTCGAAAATGAGGTAACTGTCCTTTTTTATTTCCTCCCTTGCGGGATATTTGAAAATTGAGCCGGAATTGTCCTGCACCTCGCCCGTGCCATACATATAAAGGGGAGCAAAAATATCATAAACAGCCGCGTAGAGCTTTTCGCCGAAACGGCTGTAATTCTTAGTAACCGCAAGCGCCGCGAGAGACGGCAGAAGCTTTAAGACATCCTTGACAACCAGCCCGACCTGAGGAGGCCAGACCGTGTCGGACGACGGGTCGTCCTTGTCAACATAAATATCGGTTGACATAAGCCCGAGCACCTTGATATAGGGGCAGTCGGCGGTGTAGCTTTTTTCTTCATCCGCGGCGGACGAGGGCACACACAGGACGGAGAAAAACATTACCGCGCACAGCAGAACAGCCGTTATTCTTCTGATTTCCGCTTTGAGTCTCATCAAAAAACCTCCGTTTACGGTTGAAATAACTGTTACCTGTTTAATAATACCACCGCCCTGAACTGTTTTCAATAATTATTGTTCTCTTTTTGCGCAAGATATGTTATTATATGTTGAGAATTACTCAACCCGGCTCAACCGTGAGTATATGTAAATTCTTTCTTTGCGGGTATATTATACAGGCAAAGGAGGAATGAAAAATGAAAAAGCACAAAAAAAGATGCAAAGCGTTCGACATCAAGGACCGCAACCGGCAATACCGTCATCTGTGCAAGCTCGTTCCCGTTGAGAAATACGGCAGTTTCTGCGGCGACAAGATGCTTTACACCTGGGATGACGGAGGCCGGATACTCTCCCGCTGTCCCGAGTGCGACGCGCTTGTGCTTATTCAACATTCCGAATATCACGGCGCGGAGGACAGCTACTATTCGGATTATTTTGCGGTTGATTCGGTCGAAGAGGCGCATAAACTGAACAGAAAATACAACGGGTGGGAGATTGAAACCGATTACAAGGGCGAACGCATCTATTTCACCTTTTAAAAAACGGAGGGGTATTATGGATATGCAGTCAACCGGCAGAAAAATAAGCGAACAGCGGAAAAAACTCGGACTCACGCAGGAACAGCTGGCGGAAAAAGTCGGCGTTTCCGCGCAGGCGGTCAGCAAATGGGAAAACGGTCACAATCTGCCCGATATTGAAAACCTCATCGCGATAGCGGATATACTCAAACTGCCGCACTCGATGCTGATAACCGATGAAAAAAGCGGATATCCGCTCGATTTCAGACAGCGGCTTTTCAATGAGAACAATATGTATACAAGAGTGAAAACCATCGCCCAGATGGAAAATCTCAGCAACACTCTCATCGCGCTCGGCTATATGCGCGAAAAACACAGCGGGCAATACCGGAAGGGCTACACCTACGCCACCGAAAAGGTTGAATATATAAACCATCCGCTTATGATGGCCTGCCATGCCCACGCCATGGGCGTCAAAGACGACGCTGTTCTTGCGGCGGTCCTTCTTCACGATGTTCTTGAGGACACCTCAGCGAATATCGACGACCTGCCCGTGAGCGATGAAACGAAAGAGATTGTCTCTCTTCTCACTTTCAGGGAAATACCGGGGAAGACAAAGGCGGAGAGCAAGGAAATCTATTACTCGAAAATAATCGAAAATAAAAAAGCCTGCGTAGTCAAGGTGATTGACAGGTGCAACAACATTTCCACAATGGCGGGCTGCTTCAAAAGAGAAAAAATCGTCGATTACATAAACGAAACAGAGAAATATATAATCCCGCTTCTCACAACGCTGAAAAACAGATATCCCGAATACGGAGACCTTGCTTTCCTCGTCAAATACCATATCATCAGCCTGCTCGAAAGCATCAAGGCGCTGCTGTGAAAAAACTCAACAAAACAAAAACCACCTTGTCGAAACAAGGTGGTTTTCCTTTTTGCTTTGTTTTGGCTCTATATTTCCGATTTGGAATTATAAATCAAGGGAACTGCGGTCAATTTATGCGTGAAGCGCTTTTTCCGCGGTCCGATTCACGCGAGGGGGAGTTTAACTGTTGCTTTGAACAGGTCGCCGTCGATTTCGATGTCGAGGCTTCCGCCCTGGAGAGTCGCGAGGTCGCGGGCTATCGAAAGGCCGAGGCCGTTTCCGCCGTCCGTGCGGGAGGCGTCGCCTCTGACAAAGCGCTCGGTGAGTTCATCCGCGCTTATGTTGAGTTCGTTTTTCGAAATGTTCTTGATTTCGAAAACGCCGTTTGTTCCGTCTTCCGAGACCGTGATATATACCCTTGAGCCCGCCGCGGAATATTTCGCCGCGTTGCCCATAAGGTTTTCGAGAATACGGCAGGTCCTCAGCCCGTCCGCTTTTATCATAACGGGGGAGTCGGGGAAGGTCTGCTTGATTTCAAGTTGCGCCTTGTCGAAGTTTTCCTGCATTTCGCCCGCGGTCTGTTTAGCGAGTTCGGTTAAATCAAGCGTTTCGATGTTGAGCGTTATCGCGCCGGATGAAGCCTTTGACGCCTCGACAAGGTCTTCGATAAGCACCTTTAATCTGCCCGAGCGCTCCGAGAGCACTTCGATATAGCCCTTAGCCGTTTCGTCCTCAATGTCGCAGCGGCTCAGAAGATCGGTGTAGTTGATAATCGAGGTCAACGGGGTTTTCAGGTCGTGCGAAACATTTGTGATGAGTTCGGCGCGCATTCTCTCGTCCCTGACCGCCGCGTCAACCGCCTTTTCAAGACGGTCGCCCGTCACCTGCATACTGTCGCAGAGATTTCTAAGCGAGGAGGGGTAGCCTGTCGAATCTATATTGAAATTTCCGTCGTGCGCTGCCTGTATGACGGTGTCGAGCTTTCTGAAATAGCCGAGAACTTTTGTAAGCACATAAGCGTTGAACGCCGCGAAAATGATTCCGAAGAACACGCTCGCCCCCGGTTCGTTTTCTGCGAAATTCACTATTCCGCAAAGGAGGAACAGGTCGGTTATGAGGGCGACGGTGCAGAATATCATTACATTTCTGCCGAGCTGTTTCGGCTTGTAGGTAAGTAGAGAGAGCAGCTTGCGGATTTTTCCGAAGAACCATACGAGAGGTCTGAAAATGATGAATTTTCCGAACCAGGACGCGCCCGATTTCTTTATTCTTATTACCGAATAAAGCCAGCATTCAAAAACTCCGAAGGCAAGAGCGGAGAACGCTCCCGCCGCGGCAAGCGCCGTTTTGTCGCAAAGAAGTCCGACGGCATCGAAACTGCTGATATCTCCGCCGAACAGGAAGGCGGCGGCAAAGCCGATTGCTCCGCCCGCGAAACAGACAAAGAAGAACAGCGCGAGAAGCAGACTTATATCGGTCGGGATTTTATCGTTCGGATGAAGGACTGTTTTGCCATCCTCGTTTGTGTGACCGGTTAAAACCGCGCCCGCGATAAGCAGAATAACAGCCGCTGCGAGGAAAACAAGCGCGATTATCGCCGCCTGCAGGGTCGGGAAACTGCTGTGCTCCCAGAAGTTCTGTATGGCAGAAGTGGTGCCGTTGAAGTAAATATACACAGTCGCTCCGTCTGCCCAGGAGCTTTTGTCCAGAGGGTTGTTGACGGGGTCGTAGTTATAGAAATAATCGTTGCCTGTCAGCGATTCAACGCCTTCACTCTCGATTCCGTTTTCCGTAACCGCTATAAATTTAACGTAAGGGGCGTTTTTCGCATCGGGGTTGTCGAAATAAGCCTTTGCGCCGCCGGAAACGGCTTTGAGAAATTCTTCCGGCTTTTCAATATCGGTAATTACCTTTTTGCTGTCTTTGCAGGAAATGTAATAATCAAATTCTTCAAGGTCTTTGAGACCGCCGGCCATCCAGCCGTAGTTTTCGCGGGAAAGGGCATCGACGAGTTTGTCATAGTATTCCGAAATCTTCTGTTTCGCGACATTTTCGTCATAGCCGAGATAGTCGAGATAATAGCCCTCCTCGCTGCCGAGACCGTCGATGAGAATATCAAAACTTTCGTCGAAGGCCTCGTCGCGAACGAGATATTTGTATTTGAGAATATCTTTTCCCGCCGCCGAGGTCAGCGCCTTTTTGGCGGTTTTTATGTTTTCTTCGCTGTAATTGTAGTATTCGTCGTCGTAATCGTATTCGCGAACGGCGCTTTTGAGTTCTTCCGTAATTATGGATGCCTGGCGCTCAAGATATTCATCAAGCACCGCCTGCACGTTTTTATCCTTTTCGGCTGTGAATTTTGCCTGCGCTTTGCTGTTGCCGAGCACGCGGGTTATGCCCTGCGCGTAGGTGACGGCGCGCATAAATCTTTCGTTGAGATATCCCGTTTCGGTATAATCGAGCGAGTCTATCGCGGTTATGTCGTATTTGCCGCCGATATGAATTCTCTGCGCCGTCAGTATTGTGAAGCAGGCGCTGAAAAAGATGCAGACTATGCTCAACAGCACGCATACCGCCTTGATGATTATTCTTGTTTTACTGTTTTTCGATTTTGTATCCAATTCCCCACACCACCTTTAAGTATTTCGGGTTTTTGGGATCGATTTCGATTTTTTCCCTTATTTTGCGTATATGTACGGTTACCGTTTTTTCGCCCGGAATTGTGGGCTCGTTCCACACAGCTTCGTAAATTTGGTCCGTTGAGAACACTCTGCCGGCGTTTTCCATAAGGAATCCGAGGATTTTATACTCCGTCGCGGTGAGTCTTACGGGTTCGCCGTCAACGGTTACCTCCTTTGTTTCCCTGTCGAGCTCAAGACCTCCGATGACGAGGCGGGAGTTCTTTTTCTCCATACTTCCGAGAGCGACATACCGCCTTATCTGAGACCTGACGCGCGCTGTCAGTTCAAGCGGATTGAACGGCTTTGTGATGTAGTCGTCCGCTCCGAAGTTCAGCCCCGAAATTTTGTCGGTGTCTTCGCCTTTCGCCGAGAGCATAATTATCGGAATGTTCATTTTTTCGCGGATTTTCAGCGTAGCCGCCATACCGTCCATAACGGGCATCATAATATCCATTATTATACAGTGAATCTCGTTTGCTTCGGCAAGTTCGAGCGCTTCTTTTCCGTTCTGCGCTTTGAGAACCTCGTAGCCCTCGAGCTTCAGGTAAACCTCGATGGAATCGAGTATGGGCTTGTCGTCGTCACAGACAAGTATGCGATACATTTCAATCCTCCTTCATATACGCGTTATCGGTCAAAATCCCTTTCCCGATGGTTACATTAAAACACCGGGAAGTAAAGATAAAGGAAATAAAATTGTTAAGATTCGGTAAATATTGCGGATAAAAACGGGTAAGGGCGGAGCCCTTCCTTAATTATTCATTATTCATTATTAATTATTAATTACTCAGGTAATTACTCAGGTTGTCCGCTTCTTCCGCGTTTCAAATAAAAAAGCGGGTTTCCCCGCTTTTTCAGTCAAGATTCAGTTCCAGAATTTCGCGGGTGATTTCGTTGTGCCGCTCGCTTATCAGCAGTTCTTTATTGAACCTGAAATACTGCTCGCAGCCGTAGCGGCCTATGAATTTTGCGCACTGCTTCTGCGCGGTGAGCTCGGTGACGAGAAGGGAGATTTCCCTGTCGGCTCCGAACGCTTTTTCGCAGAACAGCAACGCGTTGTTTATTTTCTCCTTCGTTTCTCCGGCGAGCGTTTTCAGTTCCGCTGTCATACCGTCGAACACGGTCTTTATCACGATGAAAGCCGACGCGGAATCGGTTGCGTTTTCGCTTTCCGCCTTTTCGGCTGTGGCTCTGAGCGTTCCCGCCGCCTGCGTTATGCTGCGGATATCTTCCGCGCTGATCGCTCCGGAGCGTTTTGCCCTGTCGCACTCGTCAAGAAGGGCGGATGCCCTCGCTCTCATCGCCTGCGCGGGTTCAGTCATAAATTCAGGCGAGATACGGAGCTGTTTTATGTTGTTCATAAGCGCCGTCAGCGTGTTTTCCGCAGCGGATACATCACGCACGCCCGAGCAGATTGAGTCGAAAACAAGGCCGAGCAGGGAGAGTCTTTCGTCGAATTTCGCCGCCTTCGCGCGTTCGGTTATTTCTTCATCCGCCGTGCCCGCGAGGATTTTGTCAACCTGATAATCCGACTTGTATTTGAGGAAGAGGTCGTAATATGTCGAAAAATCACGGGCGGTTTTCGGGCTCTGGAGATACTGTGCGATTAAATCGCGGTCAACCTTAAAGCCTTTTAGCTCGTAGAGTTTTATCATATCGCTCAGGTCAACCCAGCCTCTCGCGGTAATGAACTGCTTGCCGTCGGCCGTGGTCTCGACGCAGTAGAAATCGTCTTTCTTTATTTCAAGGTAGGTAACGACGGCGGGGTGAACGCCTTTTTCGAGGGCGTATTCCTTCCAGACCTCGAAATCGGGCTCGACATCTATTCTTTTAAGCCTGTCCCAGGTGACGATGTCGAACTCGCGCACGGAATTGTTGTATTCGGGAGGGTTGCCCGCCGTGACGACTATCCAGCCGTCGGGGACCTTATGGGTTCCGAAGGTTTTATATTGCAGGAACTGAAGCATTGACGGGGCGAGCGTTTCGGAGACGCAGTTTATCTCGTCGAGGAAAAGGATGCCTCTGTCCGCTCCGTCGTTTTCGATGCGCTCCCATACCGAGGCGATAATCTCGCTCATCGTGTATTCCGACACGCTGTATTCCTTTCCGCCGTATGTCTTTCTGACAATAAACGGCAGACCGAGAGCGCTCTGCCTTGTGTGGTGGGTCATCGAATAGGAAACAAGCCCCACGCCGAGTTCGGAGGCTATCTGTTCCATGACCGCCGTCTTGCCTATGCCGGGAGGGCCTATCATGAATACCGGTCTCTGTCTTTCGACGGGTATAAGAAAACCGCCGTTCTCATCCGTTGTGAAATAGGACTGAGCGGCGTTTCTTATTTGTTCTTTTGCCTGTTTTATGTTCATTTCAAGCCTCAGACAAGTTCGAATTTAAGGTTGTATTCAAGCGCGTATTTCCACGCGGCGGAGCCTTTCTTGACGCAGAGGACAATTTCCGATTCCTCGTCAAAGGCGCCCGGATCGATTATCTCGACAGTCTTCGGAATGTAAATCTTTTTGAGATTCTCGCAGTTGCTGAACGCGAAAATGCTTATGTTGATGGTCTCCTCCGGCACGGCGAATTCCTCATCCTTCTTGCCGGCGGGGTAGTAGCGCAGCATAGCCTTGTTCTTTGTGAACATAACGCCGTCAACACTGCAATACTCTTCGTTGTTTTCATCGACATCAATGCTTTCGAGGTTGACGCATTTGCTGAAAACACGCCACTCAATCATATTGACGCCCGCGGGGATTTTTATGCTTTTCAGGCTCTCGCAGTCATAGAACGCGCTGCTCTCGATGATGGTGACGCTGTCGGGAAGGCTGACCTTCTCAAGTTTCGCGCACATACTGAACGCGGAGTTGCCGATCTGGATGACTCCCTCGGGAACAACAACCTCCCTGATGGTCGGGCATTTGTAGAAAGCGCCGTCGTCAAGGCAGGTGATGCCGTCGGGGATGACGATTATCTCCTCGTCGCCCCTGTAATCGGTGAGCACATCGTCTTCGGTTACGAAAAATTCCGGTCTGTTCATCTTATTTCCCCCTTTTCCGGCGGTTTACTGCCGGAGAGTTTTGCGCAGCAAAACATATCGCGTTATGCAACGCATAATATATCGAGCCCGTCGGGCATATCGAACACCGCAGGTGTATATCGCGGGAAAACCGATTCGTTTTTTCCGTCTCCGCGCGCATATAATTCGAAAACAGGCATCTGAAATCGGTGGTTATTTATTCAATTATACCCTTTTTCCTTTAAATATACAATTATAATTTTTGCATTTTGATAAAATCGTCCAAAATCATACATATCTCGGGGCAAAGGTCCGTGTTTCCTGCCTTATAGGCCCTTACGAGAGCGTAAATATAGAACTTTCTTGCTATATCGTCGCAGTTTTCAAACCATTTCGCGCTTTTCACGGCGAAATACTCGATGTGAAAACAGTCCGAAAACGCGCTGTCTTCAATCACAGCGACATTTTCGCCGATTTCCACCCTGTGCAGGTGTTTGCACGGGCTGAATGTGAACGCGCGGACATCAATATTGACGGAAATTTCCCGCACGGGCGTTCCGCCGATATAGAATTCGTCCGTCACGGGATTGGAGTCTCTGCGCTCAAACCGCACGCCCGCCCAGTCGTCGGCGCCGCCGTTGAAATAAACGCGTTCAATCTCGCAGAGATAGCCGAAGGCGTGCTTTTCGACATAGCGCAGATTCGCAGAGACGACGAGTGTTTTCAGGTTTCTGCAACGCTCGAACGCGCCCGCGCCGATGAATGTCACCGTATCGGGCAGAATGACGCTTTCGATATCCGTTCTGCCGAAAAACGCCTGCCTGCCGATTTTCGTGACGGGCAGACCGCCGATATAAGCGGGAATTTCAAGCGTTGGGGACGAGCCGAGATAGCTCGTAATCGTAACCGCTCCGCCCGAGACCGTGAATTCGAACACCCTGCGCCATTCGGTTTCCGAAAATTCGCGGATGCCGAGCTCCTTTTCGAATTTTTCGTTTTCCGCCGCTTCAAGCTCCTCGTGAGAATAGCCCGAATTCTTGTAGTCGAGGAGAAACGCCGTCATCTGAGCGAAATCCGACGCTCTTTCGATATATTCGTCGGCGAGAGCGGGCGAGGGCTTCCCCGTGAAGGCGAGCAGATTTTTCAGCGCGTCAATGTCGCCGTGTTCAAAAACCGCGTTTTCGGCAGCGAGAACGCATTTTTCCCTGTTCAAACCGATATATTCCTCAACCGCGCCCGTGAGGTCGGCGGGGGCGGAGAGCCTGCCGCAGATTTTCGCCGCGCAGATATTTGTAAGATCAAAGCAGTTTTTTATGTCGATAAGGGCGGAAAAGCCGCCGTTGAATGTGAAATCCCGCAGCTTTCCGCAGAGGGCGAACGCGGACATTCCCGTGTTTTTCGGAGCGCCCCTGAATTCGAGTTTTTTCAGCGAATCACAGTGGCAGAACGCAGATTTGCCGATTGACCGCACGCCTGCGGGGATTGTGACGCTTTGCAGGGAACGGCAGAAATTGAACGCCTCCGCGCCTATGGAGACAAGGCTTTCGGGCAGTTCGACAGAGGGCAGGGACACGCAGTTCATAAACGCGCCCGAGCCGATTTCAACAAGACCCGCGGGCAGTTCGACGCTCACGAGTTCGCGGCAGAAGGAGAAGGCGGAATTCATAACGGCGGTGACGCCCTCGGGCAGAACAACGCTGCGGATGTTCTGCATAAAAAACGCCTTTTCGCCGATTACCGTAACCTCATCGGGCACGACAACATCGACCTTCCGCCCGACATATTCGGTCAGAACGCCGTTTCTGATTATAAACCCGATGGTTTTGTTCATCCGTTTCTCCTTTCTTATTGCGCTTATAAGATTTCCGTTTGAGATTATTCCCCTGACAGGGAAAGCTGTTCCGTATATAATCGGGCACGGGCAGAGCCCGTCCTTAATTTTTCATTATTCATTTTTCATTACGGGCGTCAGCTCGAAATGTCGAAATCCTCAAGCACGACCTTTATTGCCCAGGTCGGGACGGCGGGGGAATCGAAGGTGTTTCTCACGAACACGAACGCCGTTTCGTAGGCGGGCTTTTTTTCGGGGAAGGTTCCGTAGCCGTCGGTGAAATAAATGATGCCTTTGAGATGGGTGAACTCCTTTTCGGCGACAAGGCGGTCAACCTCCCTGAAAACGGGGCGGAAATCCGTGCCGCCGAGCCCTTTGACAGTAAAGCCGTTTATATATGAGTCGAGTTCCTCACGGGTTGTTATCTTCACATGCTCCTGTATGGCGCAGTCGCACTGAATAATATGCAGGTTGATATGATTGAAAAAGCTCTCGGTGCTTTTGAAAATCGAATAGGTCTTTATGAGGAATTTTCTGACAAGCTCGCCGCTCGTGGAGCCCGATGTGTCAATGGCGACGACAAACTCGCGCACGCGGTTGTCCTCCTTGTATTCAAGCGGTTCGACAAGCGGCATATTCCCGAAAAGTCTCAGCCCGTATGTATAGAAGACATAGTCGAACTCGTCGTCGTTTATCTTCATCGTCTCGCCCGATACGGCGAATTTGCGGAGAAAGGCGGAATAGTCGTATCTGTCGCGGTTTGCTTCCTGCAGCTGTTTCGCAAGACTGCCTGCGGCGTCTCCCTTTTCCTTCGAAAAGGTCTCCATATCCATCTGGACGGAGCGGGAAATCTCCTCCCATTCCTTCTCGATATCGCTTTTCGGGCTTGTCTGCGGGGGCTGTTGATCGCTGTCTCCCCCGCTTTCGCCGCCGTCGGTTCCGTCTTCGCCGCTCTCCCCTTCCTGCTCGGAGCTGCCCGCTCCGGGAGGGGGTGCGCCGCCGTCTTCGCTCTTTTCACCGCCGGTTTTTTCGTCTTCCTCCTGCGGCGCGCCGTCGTTATACCACGCGCTGTGGTCATCGCACGAAAAAAGGGTGTGAAGCTTTGACGCTTCTTCGAGCGAAATGTTTTTTTCCCTGAAATATCTGTAAAGCTTTTCGGCGGTGAGCGCGCCCGCTTCCGCTTCGAGTTTTTTCAGAGCATCCCTCTGCGCTTCGGCGTAGGGAGTCTGCAGGAAGTCGAGACCGAGGGAGGAAACAGTGTGTTCCGCCGCCGTGTCGCAGGCGAGATCCCACAGCACGGGGTCGACTCCGCCGACGAAGGCGTGGCGGAAGATGCAGTGCATAATCATATGAAGCACATCGCGGGTTACCTGATTTCTGTCGGCGAGATATCTGTCGAGAACGAATCTGTCGCCGTAGAAAACGCTGTTTCCGTCAACCCTGTATGTCGTTTCCGACGGCGTGAAGGCAAGGCGCATCACAGCCGGATCCATAAACCTGAGATTCAGCAGTATCGAGTTCTGCGCGAGCCGCATTATTTCGGCGGCGAGGGCCGCCGCTTTTTCGTTTTTTCCGCCGTCGGTCATTTTTTACTAAGCCTCTGCCCTGACAATTCCCTCTTTTACGCTTCCGTCAAGAGTGATTTCGAGAGCGCCCGCCGTGCGTTTCTTGAACGGCACGGGCTTTCCGTCGAGAGTGACGGAGGGTTTTTCGCACTCTCTGAGCGTGATTATAATTGTGTATTTTTCGTTCTTTCCGTAATATTTAAACTTAACCTCGGCGCTGTTTTCATCAGTCTTGCGGT
This sequence comes from Oscillospiraceae bacterium, assembly GCA_902787025.1. GTDB lineage: Bacteria > Bacillota > Clostridia > Oscillospirales > Acutalibacteraceae > CAG-177. Next base: position 14,418 of record CADAER010000006.1, read on the forward strand.
AATCGGTCCATACATCGAAGCCCGTTGTTACCGAGCCGGGCTTGTAGTAGGCGTCCGCCCAGATGCAGACGGGAGCCGAGAGGCCGCCGAAGTTGTGGAACCAGCCCCCGCGCTTTGTCTTGATGCCGAAGCACTCATAGGTGAAATAGGAGAAATCGGTCTCGTTTTTCCAGATGCCGAGCGCTTTATCCGCGATTTCAAAGGCGAAATCGCTCTCGCCGAGGTCGAGCATCGTCTTCCAGAAAAACCACTGATGGCTCATCCAGACATTTCCGTTCCAGTAGCCGTCGTCGAAGTAGTAGGAGGCCGTCATATCGACCGCGCTCAGACCCGCCTCCGAGCGGATTTCGTCGGGATTTTTAAGGTGGGCAAGAAGCCTTTTTGCCCTTTCTTTGTCAACCGCTCCCGCGACGAGGGGATAAAGGCCGTCAAAGCCCTTATTGAAGTTTTCGCCTTCCTCCGTTGTCATAAGATAAGGCTTTCCGCCCTTGTCATAGACGGTGTAGCCGAAATAGCCGCACTCCTCATCCCATGCGAGGTCGTTGAGGGCTTTTTCGCTTTCCTCAATATCGCGGTCGTAAACGGCGATGTCTTCCGTTTTACCGAGGTAAAGGGCGACAGCCTTCATAATCTTGCCCGCCCTTATTACCTGCGAGGTGGTGAGGCAGGGGCAGGAATAGCCCTCCGCCTTTCTGTTTATCATTTCAACCTGCGCGGGGTAGTCGTCCATTCCCGAGCAGGAATACCAGTAGTCGTAAGCGGTAAGCAGACCGTTGCCGAATTTCGCGAAGGTGGAGCCTGCCCGTCTTCCGCGAAGGAACTCGTAATAAATCTTCATTTTGGGATAGAGCGCGTCGAGGTCGTGTTTGTTTTCGGAGCGGTTGAGCAGTTCGTAATATTCCGCGAACTGCGTGGGCACGAGCGAGCCGTGAAGCAGGAAGGTGAAATCTTTGTTATCCTCGTCGCAGAGGTAGGTGTCGAGCACATAGCGGCAAAGCTCGGGCGAGAATTCAAGCAGGCCGAGGCCGATAAAGCCGCTGTCCCAGGTGTAGAAGGAGTCCCAGCGCTTGCCGGGCGTGTGGTGAACGACATTTTCGCCTCTGCGGTAAACGGGATAAACCGCGTTTGTAAGCAGGGTCGATTTCATAATGTTTATGCTTAACTCGTATTTTTCGCCGTCGGAGTTGAATTTTACTCTCTGCGCGCGGCTTTTCGCGTTAAGATAAATGTTTTCATACTCTTCGTCGGAGAGAGGAGAGAAATCGCCGCCGGCAATAACGGCGTATTCAATGTGTTTTTCGCCCGGCTCAATGAATATCGCCTTGATGAGCGGGTTTACGAAAAAGCCCTCGTCGCTCTTTTTCGCGCTGAACGAGCGGGAAAAGGTCTCGCGCAGGCAGTCGTAGGTCGGGTCGCCGTTCGAGAGACGGTTGATGAGCGCGTCCTCAAGGCAGCCGCTGTCAAGCGTGCGAAGGCGGGTGTTTTTGTTGTGAGTGATTACCGTGTAACGGCAGTTTTCGTAACCGTAGTCGAGGGAGAGAGTCAGTCCCCTGCCGTTTTCTTTTCTGTCGATTTCGGGAACATAGTTATATTTTTCGTTCTTTACGCTGACGGTTTCGCCTTTTTCGGTGGCGGCGAGGAAATCGAACTCAACGCCCGCTCCGCCTTTGCTGACGAAAACGGGGTTTTCCGAGAAAGGCAGGTAAGCGATTGTCAGTTCTTCGCTGTGCGGGAGGGTGATCAGGGCGCCGTTCATATCGAAAACGCCCTCGCCGTCCGTAACGGTGCGGTATCTTACCGCGAGGACGGGGTTTTCAAAGCCCCGCGCTTCAAGTTTCCACGAAACCGTGTCGCCTTTTTCGCAGCCGAAAGGTTTTAAATTCAGGAAATGCACGTGGGCGGGGTCGCATCTGTCGCCGAGACCGCAGCCGAGCCAGAACGCCTTGTCGCGGAACATACCCTTGAACATACCGTCGGGGTTTTCGCCGTCCCACGGGCGCGCAACAGCGTAGGTGTATTCCTCGTAATCGTTCGCGTTTTTAATAATGTTCTTTGCGGGAAGAACGGGCTCGACTCTGTCGTAAAACGGCAGTTCGAGCGACGCGAAATAATTGACGATGCAGTTCTGAGAAAGTTCCGTGTTGTTTACGATTTCGCATCTCGCGAGATAAGCGTTTTCGTTTATCTTCGAGAACGAAACGTCGGCGTAAACCTTATCCTTCCACATAAGCTCGTAGCGGAAGGCGTAATATGTGTAGTCGGGACTGCATTCCCAGAGATGATAGGCGCTCGGCACCGTAACATTCGGCACGGGGGTGGAGGAGTTCCACAGCGTGGGATGAACGGTGAAATCGAAGCGGCCGCCCTCGGCGCGCAGGGCGGGGATTATCTGCGAAATGCCGAAATATTTTTTGGAATAGGGTCCCCACCGGGGCATTTTCATGGTTTCTTTCATATTGTCTTCCTTTCTTACAGCTGAGCGCTCGCGAAACCGATGCATTCGCGCCCTCTTATCATATCCGCGGTGTTTCGCGCGTTGAAATACAGCCGCAGTTCGTTGTTCCAAAGCACAAGATGGCTCGCGTAAACAAACTGATTCATCCACTGCGCTCCGCCGGGTTCAAGCAGGACCTTTTCAAAGCGGAAGTCCTTTCCGTCGGGCGAGGTCAGAAGAAGTATCGCAGAGTGGCTGTGGCCGTCCTTTTCGTAAATGCCGTTCTGTATGCCGATGTATCCGTCGCGCAGGCGGTAAACTTTCAGGCAGCCGCAGCAGAGATTGAGATATTCGCTCTCTCTGTCGGGTGAGAGAACGGGTTTTTCTGTCTTGACATATCCCGAAGCGGGATAATCGCTTTCGGCGTATGTTATGTAGGTAGGCTCGCAGAAGCCGCAGTCTTTTATGAAGGTGAGCCCGCAGGAGCAGTAAAGGCGGAATCTGCCGTTTTCGTTAAGCAGAAACGGGTTTGAGATTGAAACTCCCCGTTCGCTTTTTTCGATATCCTGCGAAAAATCAATAACCGTCCGTGCCTCTGACCAATTTACAAGGTCGTCGCTTGATTTCACGGCGATTTCCGACCGCCATTTCGCGAGATTGACAAGAGTCAGCGCGTTCATAATAAGCGGGCGGGTTCTTTCGTAAAAGAGATAATATTTCCCGTCAATGAGGTTTATGTCGGGGCGCATGCCTCTCGACGCTACCTTTACGGGTTTTCCGAATTTCACTCCGTCGTCGGAGGCGAGCATATACACGCCGAACTGCGTGTGGCAGAACAGCCGCCATTTCCCGTCGGGGGTGAGGTCGGGAGTCAGCAGGGAGGGGTCCGCCGCGGCGAGAGCGCCGCCGAAAGGTTTTATCACCGGGCTTCTCCCGTCCACGCGGAAATCCGCGTTTATTACCTGCTCAATATTCAGTTCTTCGAGCCGTTGAATTGTCATCAGCAGTCTTTACTCCGCTTCCTGCAGTTTGAACGAACCGCTGTAATAATAGCTTTCCCAGTCGTATTCCGTCTTCCAGTCGTCAAGCACGGGCAGAAGGTTGGGTTTGTCGTTTTCATCCGAGCCCGTGTAATAGAACGAGAGACAGGGCGTTTCGGTTGTTTTGTCGCCGTCGTGTTCGATCAAAACGGAAACGGACGTTGAATAAACGGTGTGGCCGCCGTCTTTTTCGGCAACAAGCTGATTTATGTCGTTGAGCCGCACATCCCAGCTTTCGCCGCCGGATGTAAGCTTGCCGTTTTCTATTGTTATATCGCCTTTGTCGGAGGTCCAGGTTCCGTCAAAAGCGCTTATGTCATACAGGTTCGCAGCGAGGGAATCGACAATGTTTCCGTCCGCGTCGTTGCGGTATAAAGCGAGAAGAGCGCTCTGCGAAGATGTGAAATCGGGATTCCTCTCCTCGACCGCGACCATATAGAGAGCGTCATTCTCAATGGTGTATGCGAAATATGAAAGCGCCGTTGTTCCTTCCTCGACATCGCCGAGCATTTCGGATTCGTTGCATACAATACTGACATCCCCCGCCTTTATGCAGGTGAAGTCAAAGGCGTTCTCGCCGTAGCTGTCGGTAACGGATTTCGCCGTTCCGTCCTCGTTGTAAATATAGGAATTCATTCCGTCCGCCGTGGTCCAGCTGCCGATAAGAGCGGGGTCGACCGAGCCGTCGGTTATGTCAACCAGGCTTTTGTATTTGCCCGCAATGCCGAGTTCCTCATCATTAAATGTGAGAGCGCTGAGTTTTTCAAGCGGATTCACCTTCTGCGCGGCGGGTTCAGCCGCCTGCGTGACCTCTTCGGGAGTTTCCGTCTGTTTTGCCTGACATCCCCACAATGACACAACCATAAACGCGCAAAGGATAAAGCATACGGTTTTTATGATTCCTTTTTTCATTTTGTCTGCCTCCGTTTGTTGTTTGTTTTATTTCAGAACAGTATGGCCGCGGCACACCGTTTTTTCGCGGTTTTCAACGCCGTTGCGGAGCGGTCGTCACAGGCTCTCTCTCACATAATATGTCCTGACCGCGTTCGTCGTAATCATGACCGTCTCCTGGTGAAAGAACGCGCACAGGTCGCGGGCGATTTCGTCAACCGTTCCCTTTTTGGTGTCGACAAGCGAGATTATGAGGGAGTTTTCCTGGGTGTATGCGCCGTCCTCGTGAATATATCCGCCCTGTGCGACGGAAAAGGAGAACGCGACCTTATAACTTTTGCAAACGCCTTTCAGAATGTTTATGTATTTTTCGGTTTCAAAAAGCTGTCTGCCCGTTTCCGGGTCGTTGAGCCCGACATAAATTTTCGTTTCGGTCATAAAAATCCCTCAATCAATGATATGTTTTTGTATATAGTTCTATTATTTATTATATCAGTAGATTTGTCAATAAAAAAAGCCCGACGCCCCGCAACAATCTGCGGGGCGTCGGTATATAAAAGAAAGGAGTTGAAATGGATGATGTCATTTTAGTTTTGCGGACGCTTTGGGAGAAACGGTGAAAGTGAGGAAAGACCGGTTCTCCCGCATCCTGCAAATATATATGAAAGAGAGTGGTATGGGCTTGTTTTTCTTTTCACCTGTATAATACTCTCTGCGCTGTCCCATTGTTCGGACAGAAAAAGCGTTTTTCGGGCTTTTTTTGACAAAAATCCGCCTTTTTTCGCGGATTTCTTGATTTTTTCGCTGTTTTTTTATAAAATAATTCCGTAAAAATACGAAACGGAGGAGAAAATATGCACACATTTGTAATTATCCTTCTCACGCTGCTTGTTTTTCTGGTTCTCTGCCTGCTCGTTTTTGTGGTATGGCCGATTATCGCGGGGCTTTTCATCCCGAAAAACCTGCGCGGCGAGTTTAAAAACGAGGGCGCGATTTTCGCCGACGGCAAGGCGCAGATAGGCGCGCACAGGGCGGGAGCGGGCATAGCGCCCGAAAACACGCCGCTCGCGTTCGACATCTGCCTCAACACGACCGAGTTCGACGTGCAGGAGCTTGAATTCGACCTGCACCGCACGAAGGACGGAAAACTGATTATTCTTCACGACGGCACGCTCGACCGCACGACGGACGCCGCCGAGAAATTCGGCAGGGAGGGCATCACTCCCGCCGACCTCACCTATGAGGAAATCCGTTCGCTCAACCCGGGCGAGAGCTTTGTGAACGACAAGGGCGAAATGCCGTTCAAGGGTCTGCGCGGAGCGGACATCCCCGACAGTCTGCGCGTTCCGCTTCTTGAGGAAATCATCGACAAAATCGAGGCTCACGGCGAGTATCTTTACAGCATAGACATAAAGGACAAGGGCGAGCGCGGAAGAAAGGCCGCCGACGAGCTTATTGAACTCATCAACCGCAAGGGGATAGCGGACAGGGTGATTGTCGCCACATTCAACAACGACATCACGAAGTATCTCACGAAAAAATACCCGAAGGTTCAGCGCTCGATAGGCGTTTTCGAAGGGCTGCTCTTCTATTTCTGCTACGCCTTCAATTTCAACCTGCAGAAAGAGGAGCTCGGCTTCAAGGCGGTTCAGATTCCTGCCAACCAGTTCAAGATTCTGCGGCCCGGCACGGAGAGATTCGTCCGCTACTGCCACAAGCACGGAATAGCGGTTCAGTATTGGACCATTGACGATGTCAAGGAGATAAAACGGCTGAGCGACATCGGCGCGGACTGCATCATCACAAACGTTCCCGACAAAATGTTCAATTTGCTTTACAGATAAAAAAAGAAGGGGTAATAAAAATGATAGCATTGAAAAAAATAATCGCCGTTCTGCTCTGTATGATTATCGCTTTCGGATGCTTCGCCGTCGCGGCGGGGGCTGTTGTAAAAGATATGCCAAACAGGTATAGTCAGGAAGCGGACAAATATCAGGAAACGGCGCAGGAAAAACTTCTGAACGGCGATATATTCGGAGCGTTTATTTACTATATGCGGAGTGTTTATTACCGTATGTTAGCCATCACGATAAAAGCGTAACAGAACAATAACGCAAAAAACTCACCGCTTCGCAACGGTGAGTTTTTTGTTTATTCACAGAAGAGGACATATAATGATCGTGTAATTCCTGATTCCGAATGCCGAATTATTAATTAAGGGACTTGCGGGCGGATCGGCGGGCGGATGATATCCGCCCCTACGCAAAATGTATGTTTATTATTTTGCGGGGACACCTCATCCGGTTTCGCTGCGCTCAACCACCTTTTTTCTCCGAGGGGGAGGCTTGACCCTCTCCGTCGCCTTCGGCGACACCTCTCCCAAAGGGCGAGGCAAGAAAACTTCCTCCGTCACGGCTTCGCCGTGCCACCAAAGGAGGAGGCTGTAATAATGTGGGCGTTGTCCACACTGATTTTTATTTGGAACGCGAAAACGCGGTCTCTACGGTTTGTGCGGATTTCTGATTCCTGATTCCTGAAATCCGACACCTGACTGTTATGCGCCGAGCAGGCCGGAGACGAGGGAGATGAGTCCGCCGAGATTTTCGGAAGTCCAGCCGAGAAGGTCGGAAATCCATACCCAGCCGTCAACAAAAAGCTGAACATTGCCTGCGGCGAGAGCGATAATGCCCGAAAGATAGCCGAATGCTTCCATTAAAGTATCAAAATCCATAATTAAACCTCTTTTCATATTTCTCTGGTTAGCGGCTGCTAACTGAATTGAATTATACAGTCCGCGGGAGATAAAGTCAAAAAAAAAGCGGCGGAATTTTCAAATTCGGCGATATAAACAAAAACAGTTAGCGGTTGCTAACTGTTTTGCACATTTTTTATTTGTTTTCGGGTTGTTCTTTTGTTTTCGGGCTTATCCGATTCTTTCGTAAAACCTGTCAACAACCTCGAGCATATCCGCGGGGAGCATTTTCCTGCCCTCCTCTTTTATTTCATCGGGGATGCCGTAAAAAGCCTCCGCGATGCCTCCCGCTATGCAGGTAAGCGTGTCGCAGTCGCCGCCGAGAGAGACGGCGGTTCTTATGACATCCTCGAAATCTTCGCCCTCGAAGAACGCGGTGAGCGCTTCGGGAACGGTTTCCTGGCAGGATTCGACATGATGATAGCCGGGTCTTATTTCATCGCACGTGCGAGAGAGATTATAGCCGAACTCGTTTATGATATATTCCTTTATTTCCTCCTTGGTTTTTCCCGTTCTCGCGAGAAAAATCGCCGACGCGGTCGCTTCCGCGCCCTTTATTCCCTCGGGGTGGTTGTGAGTTACCTCCGCTGAGAGCCTTGCCGCCCTGCGTGTTTCGTCGAGCGTGTCATAAAGTCTGCCCGCCGCGGAAACGCGCATAGCCGAGCCGTTGCCGAAGCTGCCGTAGGGCTGCGGATTCGGGGAACGGAGCCAGTCGTAGAATCTTACGCCGTAACCCGCGCCCGGATATTTATGCCCCCATTTTTGCATGGAGTCAACGGTTTTCGCTCTGATTTCATCATCGGAACAGCCTTCGCTGTCAAGCAGGGCCTCAGCCACCGCGACGGTCATGACCGAATCGTCGGTGAACTCGCAGCCTCTTGAAAAAAGCGGGAAATCCTTCGTTTTGTTTCCCATATCGAACTCGTAGGGCGAGCCGATAATATCGCCGAGAATTGCTCCCAACATAATTTAAACCCCTCTTTCAGATTGAATTTATCATCGAAATATGTTCGATGTAGAAAAGCCGCACATTGTTGTTTTTCATAAGTCCGCCCTGGAGAGACATATGGTCGCCTCTGTAAACGGGCATAATGTTCCAAACGCCGGGCTCGATGCTGTTTTTGTCGAACTCCCTTTGGGGATCATTGAACGGGGCGAGGGCGGAAATCGTGTTGACGAGGCCGTCGTTTTCCTGCCAGCTTTCATCAAGCACGGTTCCGTTTCCCGACACGCCCGTGTATTTGCAGATAAGCTTCGCGCTGTTGACGAAAAGAGGCTCCATTCCGTCGGTGTCCGCCTGCCAGTTTCCGTTTTCGTCCTTTGACGACATACTGCACGCGTATGAGAAGTAGTAGATGCCGGGCACGGTCCCGATTTTCTCGTTTAAAAGAGCCGCTCCGTCGATATCCATATCGTATGAGGCGGAATCCTCGAAAATTCTGCCGTCGGAGTTTTCGTGGGATGCCATAAACATAATTTCGGTCTCGACCGCCTCGCCTATGGTGCCGCCGTTGTCGCGCACGCCGTGGCCGACGAGATATGCCGTCGTGCCGTTATGCGGGGAGGCGAGAGTGGTTATGCTGTAAATGTAATCCGCCTTGCCGCCCGTGAAAAGACCCGAGATTTCGGATTTATCCGTCGCCGCCTGCTCTTCGGGGCTTCCGTCCGCCATAAGCCTGGCGAGAAGCCTTATCGTCGCGCCGCCGAAGGAGTGCCCGAAAAGGTTTATCTTGTTTTCGGAATCCCATTTTTCAACAAGCGGTTTTTTTGAATAGTCCGTGCCGTATCTGTCGTGGCCGCACCGCGCGGAATGTTCTTTGCCGTAGTCAACCTTTGTTCCCGTCAGCTGGGCGTAAAGCTCGCAGGTGCGGTCCCATGTGCTGTCGGAGGGAGCGACCGATGCCGCGTGGCAGCTTAAACCGCGCGCGCTCAGATATTTCATAAGGTCGCCGCCGAAAATGCCCCAGTAGGGCATAATGTTGTAAACGAAATCGTAGCTGCCCCAGCCCGAAAGCCCGTGAACAAAAACATTTTCGTATTGCGTGTTCCACCCTTCGGTGTCAATCACCGCTTTCGGAATGTTCGCCGTGGGAATGAAGAACATTATGACGGCAAGAAATACGGAAATTATACTCTGCATAAAACGGCCTCCCTGAATATTCTTATATCGAAACAATAATACCATACTCACTCAAAAATGTCCACAGCGGAGAAGATAAGGGAGGGTCTTTGTTATATTGGTTATAATATATAATATTATTTATTGAATTATTAAAGGCGGTGTGATATACTTTTATTTTGGATTGATATCTTTATTATTTCGGAACAAAACGGGAGAGACGGTTATGGATGTTCGCACGGGCGACAGACTTGTTATGAAAAAGAAACATCCCTGCGGGGCGGACACCTTTCTTGTGCTGCGCATAGGGGCGGATTTCAAGATCCGCTGCGAGGGCTGCGGCCGCGAGATTATGAACACCCGTGTAAAAGTGGAAAAGAACATAAAGAAAATACTGCGTGAGGAAAACGGAACAGACTGATTATGCTCGACAAACTTAAAAACATAGAAGAAAAATTTGAAGAAATAGAAAGAAAACTCTTTGACCCGGATGTTGTCTCGGACATTGAGCAATACAGGAAGCTGCTCAAAGAGCAGAAGCGCATTACGCCTGTTGTGGAGAAATTCCGCGAATACAAGAAGGCGAAAGAGGCTTTTGACGAGAGCAAAGCTCTGCTTGACGCGGGCGGGCTCGACAAGGATTTCCGCGAGCTGGTCGAGGATGAATACGAGACGGCGGGCGAGGATATAAAAAGGATAAACGAGGAACTGAAACTCCTGCTTCTGCCGAAAGACCCGAACGACGAGAAAAGCGTTATTGTAGAAATCCGCGCGGGCACGGGAGGCGAGGAGGCGGCGCTTTTCGCGGGCGACCTTTTCCGCATGTATTCGATGTATGCCGAGGCGAAGGGCTGGCAGGCGGAGATAGTAAACGCGAACGAGACGGAGCTCGGCGGATACAAGGAAATCACATTTACGATTGAGGGCGACGGCGCCTATTCGAGATTCAAGTTCGAGGCGGGCGTTCACCGTGTGCAGAGAGTGCCCGAGACCGAGAGTCAGGGAAGGATTCAGACCTCAGCCGTTACCGTCGCGGTGCTTCCCGAGGCGGAGGAGGTTGACATTGAAATCAATCCCGCCGATCTGCATATAGATTATTTCCGCGCAAGCGGAGCGGGCGGTCAGAAGGTAAATAAAACCTCGTCGGCGGTCAGACTTATCCACATTCCCACGGGAACGGTGGTCGAGTGCCAGGACGAGAGAAGCCAATACAAGAACAAGGACCGCGCGATGAGCATCCTGCGTTCACGAATACTTGAGGAGGAGCGCAAGAAGAACAGCGACGCCATCGCGGGCGAGCGCGCGAGACAGGTGGGCTCGGGCGACAGGAGCGAGAGAATCCGCACCTACAACTACCACGAGGGCAGAGTGACCGACCACCGCATCGGACTGACGCTCTATAAAATTGACGCGATACTGAACGGAGACCTCGACGAGATAGTCGATGCTCTGATAACCGCCGACACGGCGGAAAAACTGAAAGCCGAAGAAGAATGATATGAAAACTGAAATTCTGAAAATCGAAGACATAACAAAGGACGCCGCTCTCATTGAGAAGGCGGGGAAAACCCTGCGCGAGGGCGGGCTTGTCGCCGTGCCGACGGAGACGGTTTACGGGCTTGCGGCTAACGCGCTCGACCCCGCCGCCGTCAAAAATATTTTCGAGGCGAAGGGCAGGCCTTCGGACAACCCGCTTATTGTTCACGTGGCGGACAAAAGCGGAGCGGAGCGCCTTTTTGAGAAAACGGATGAGAGATTTGACGCTCTCGCGGAAAAATTCTGGCCCGGTCCGCTGACCGTGATTATGAAAAAATCGGATATTGTTCCCGATATCACAAGCGGAGGGCTTGACACGATAGCGGTTCGCTGTCCGTCTCATCCCGTGGCAAACGCGATAATCAGGGCGGCGGGCGTGCCGATAGCCGCTCCGAGCGCGAACACCTCGGGCAAGCCGAGCCCGACCACGGCTCAGCACGTGGCAGACGATTTGTCGGGAAAAATCGACCTTATTGTTGACGGCGGAAAATGCGAGATAGGCGTTGAGTCAACGGTCATCACGCTCGCGACTCAGCCGCCGAGACTTCTGCGCCCGGGAAAAATCACGCCTGAGGAATTGCAGGAAATTCTGCCCGACCTCATAATCGACAATGCGGTGTTCTCGGAACTCGCGAGCGGGGAAAAGGCGCAGTCGCCGGGTATGAAATACAAGCACTACGCTCCCGAGGCGGAGGTTGTTCTGCTCAGGGGCAGTCTCGAAAACGCGGTCAAATACATCAACAAATACGGCAACGCGGAGAGCGTGGCGGTCTGCTTCAGCGGAGAGAAGAACAACTTTGACATACCCGCGGTTGAATACGGACTTGAAAACGACGGGTTAAGCCTCGCTTCGAATCTGTTTTATGTGCTGCGCAAGGTTGACGACCTGGGCTTTTCGCGCGCTTTCGTGCGCTGCCCGAAGCCTGTGGGACTCGGGCTGGCGGTCTATAACAGGCTGCTTCGCTCGGCGGCGTTCCATGTGGTTGACGTTGACAAGCGTCTGCCCGTCATAGGGCTTACGGGACCGACGGGAGCGGGCAAATCGACCGTCGCCAAATATTTTGTTGAAAACGGCTTTTATCTTATCGACGGCGATATTCTGGCAAGAGAGGCGGTAAAGAACAGCGTTGTTCTCGCCAATCTCGCGAAGGAGTTCGGTCAGGATATCATAAATGAGGACGGCAGTTTAAACCGCAGGCTTACGGCGGACAGGGCTTTCGCGACACCCGAAAAGACGAAGGCGCTCAACGCCATCACACATCCCGCGATTACGGCGCTGACCTATATTGAAATCACGAGGGCGGACAGAAGCGACTCGAAGGGCGTTATCATCGACGCCGCCGCTCTTCTGCAAAGCCCGATTATCAATATGTGCGATATGCTCGTCTGCGTTATCGCTCCCAAAGAGGAAAGGGTGCAGAGAATCGTTGAGAGGGACGGCATCACCGTCGAGCAGGCTCTCACGAGGATAAACGCGCAGAAGCCCGAACAGTATTACATTGACAACACGGATTATATGATAAGCAACGCGAAGGGCGAGGATTTTCACGCGAAGGCGGATGAAATACTCGCACAGGCGCTGAAATAACGGGAGAAAAAATGAAAAAAGCAGGCGCGGCGATACTCGCGCTCGTCATACTCGCGTGCGGAGTTCTGCTGTGCGCAAAGCCGTATGAGAGAGCGGTTGTATATCCGAAAAAATACAGCGATCTGATTGAAAAATACAGCGCGGAATACGGGTTGGAGGAAAATCTTCTTTATGCGGTGGTCTGCACGGAGAGCGGTTTTGACAAAGACGCGGTCTCGGACGCGGGGGCGATAGGTCTTACGCAGATAACGGAGGAGACTTACGACTGGATAAAATGGAAGCTCGGCGACGAAGGGCAGTTCAGCGACCTGTTCGAGCCTGAGACATCGGTGAGATACGGCGCGTATTTTATGGGTTTTCTGCTAGCCGATTTCGGCGATTACCGGACTGCCGCGGCGGCTTATCACGCGGGCAGGGCGAAGGTTCACTCCTGGCTGGAAAACGGGGAGTATTCGTCTGACGGAGAGACGCTCGACGTGATACCGTCGAAGGACACGGCGCATTATGTCGCGAAAATCACGAGGGCTTACGAAAAATACAATTCACTTTATGAATAAAGGAGAACAAGCGATGAGTAAAGAAAAGAACGCAACCGAAACGCTCAAGGAGGAGCTTTTCGCCGACCGCAGAAACGGAGCGGTCAAAATGGGCGCTGAAATCAAAAAGGCGTTTGATTACTGCGGAGGCTACATTGATTTTATGAACGCCTGCCGCACGGAGAGGGAATGCGCCGCTTTTATTACCGCCGAAGCGGAAAAGAGAGGCTTTTCGCCTTTTGACAAAAGCAGAAAATACTCGGCGGGCGACAAGGTTTATTTCAACAACAGGGGCAAGAGCGTCGTTCTCTGCGTTTTCGGAAAGAAACCGCTGAGCGAGGGCGCGAAAATCGTCGCCTCGCATATCGACTCACCCCGCCTTGATTTAAAGCCCAATCCGCTTTACGAGGATAACGAGCTTGCGTATTTCAAGACTCACTACTACGGCGGAATAAAGAAATATCAGTGGACGGTAATGCCTCTCGCCCTGCACGGCGTTGTCATGAAGAAAAACGGCGAAAAGGTTACGGTGCGCATAGGCGATTCCGACGGCGAGCCGAGGTTTGTAATCACCGACCTTCTGCCGCATCTCGCGGACGAGCAGGAGAAGAGAACGCTCGCGGACGGCATAAAGGGTGAGGAGCTTAATATTCTCATCGGTTCCCTGCCGCTCAAGAACGGCGAGGGCGGAGACCTTGTGAAGCTCGCGATAATGAAGATAATCAACGAGAAATACGGTATAGTCGAGGACGACTTTATGACAGCCGAACTCGAAGCCGTTCCCGCATACCCCGCCTGCGATCTCGGGTTTGACCGCAGCCTTGTGGGCGCCTACGGACACGACGACAGAGTCTGCGCCTACCCCGCTTTCACATCCCTGCTTGACGCGAAGGCGCCAAAATACACGGGAATAGCCGTTCTCACCGACAAGGAGGAGACGGGCAGCGACGGAGTTACGGGACTCAATTCCGCGTATCTCAAGCATTTTATTTATGACATCGCGGAAAATCAGGGGTTTGAAGGCAGGGACGTCATCCGCAGGTGCGAGTGTCTTTCCGCCGACGTTAACGCGGGCTTCGACCCCGTATTCCCCTCGGTTCACGACAAGCTCAACGCCGCTTATCTCAACAAGGGCATAGTGCTGACGAAATACACGGGGGCGCGCGGAAAGGGAGGAACATCCGACGCGAACGCGGAATTCCTCGGAAAGGTTACGAAGATTTTCAACGACGCCTGCGTTCTCTGGCAGACGGGCGAGCTCGGAAAGGTTGACGAGGGCGGCGGAGGAACGGTAGCGAAATATCTCGCGAACACGGGTATTGAGGTAGTCGATGTGGGCGTTCCGATGCTCTGCATGCACGCTCCGTTCGAGGTCGCGGCGAAGATAGACATTTACAGCGCATACAAGGGCTTCAAGGCCTTTTTCGAACAGAAATAATGGATGAAATTTATGTGCTCGCCTTCGAGCTTCTCGGGACGGCGGCTTTCGCCGTTTCGGGCGCGCTCAAGGCGGTCGGCAAAAAGATGGATGTTCTCGGAGTGATGATTTTAGGTCTCACGACCGCGGTGGGCGGAGGAATAATCCGCGACATCACTCTCGGATACACGCCTCCCGCGGCGTTCCGCAACCCGATATACTCGCTGGTCGCCCTGATAATTTCGCTTGTTGTTTTTCTGCCTCCGGTGCGGAAATCAATCGGCAGGCACGAGGCGGCGTTCAACAACATATTCACCGTGGTTGACGCGGTGGGTCTCGGCGTGTTCACGGTAATCGGCATACAGGCGGCTCACGCGGAGACGAACGCGCACGGGGTTTATCTCTACCTTTTCGTGGGCGTTGTAACGGGCGTGGGCGGCGGAGTTCTGCGCGACATTTTCGCGGGGGAAAAGCCCTCGATTTTCGTCGAGCATATATATGCCACCGCCTCGATTCTCGGAGCGACCGTCTGCATTATTCTTTGGGAGCCTGCGGGACGCGCCGTCGCGATGCTGACGGGACTTGTTCTCGTTATTGTGCTGCGTGTGCTTTCGGCTTTCAACAAATGGAATCTGCCCAAGGCGGAATGAGGGGCGGAAAAAGACACAGGTAAGTTTTCAACCGACTGACAGGAGGGTATTGCAATATGATTAAATTATCCAAGCTCGGAACGGGATTTGAGCTGTCGCGAAACGGCAGGAGGCTCTTTTCCGCGACGCCGGGCACAGAAATTTTCAAGGTGGGCTCGGGAAAAAGCGAGTACACGATGAACCGCGGAAGTTTCTCGGTAAACGAGAAAATCCGCAACAAAAGGGGAGTTATCTTCAAAAGCGCGATGATAAGCGGCGACACCGCCGTGATGATTCTCTCCGAGGGCTCCGCGGAGCTGCGGGTGAACGGCGACAGAATCGAAGTGAGCTTCGAGGGCTTTGACGACTGCAACAGGATGTGGTTCAATCTTCCCGCGTCGGAGAACGAGCATTTTTACGGCACGGGCGAGATTTTCAGCGAGTTTGACCTGCGCGGAAAGAAAAGCGACGTATGGGTAAGCGAGCATATAAACGCGAAATCCATAGTCAAAAAGCTTGCCAAAATCGCGGTCGGAATGAAGGATTCCACGCGCAAGGAGGATTTCTCGCACTACGAGACATACTACGCGCAGCCGACTTATCTGAGTTCGGACAAATACTATTTTCACTCGTTCAACAACGCGCGCACGCAGTTCGATTTCACGCCGAAAAAGCATGTCGTGATGAAGACCGACAGCATTAGTGGCTTCTGCATGGGCTGGGGGGACACCTTCGAGGATGTTCTCGCCGACCTTACGGAAGTTGTCGGCAGACAGCCCGAGCTTCCCGACTGGGTTTACGACGGTGAGATTCTGGGAATTCAGGGCGGCACCGATATTATGATGAGCAAGGTGAAAAACACGCTCGACCACGGTATGAAGGTAAACGGCGTCTGGATTCAGGACTGGGAAGGCCGCCGTATTACAGCCGCGGGCAAGCAGCTTATGTGGAACTGGGAGTGGGACAGAGAGCTTTACCCCGGCCTTGACGAAAAGATTAAGGAGCTCAATTCGCAGGGAATAAAGGTTCTGGGCTACTGCAACCCCTTCCTCGCCATTGAAAAACCGCTTTACAAGGAGGCGAGCGAAAAGGGATACTGCGTCAAGGACAAAAACGGAGCGGATTATCTCGTTAAAATCACGACATTCCCCGCCGCGATGATAGACCTTACCAACCCCGGCGCGTGGGACTGGATGAAGGGCATAATCAAGAAGAATATGATTGAATTCGGCCTGTCGGGCTGGATGGCGGATTTCGGCGAGTATCTGCCGACGGACTGCGTTCTCTATAACGGAGCGGACGCCGAAATCATACACAACACCTGGCCCGCGCTCTGGGCGCAGCTGAACAGGGAGGCTGTCGAGGAGAGCGGAAAGCTCGGCGAGATTTTCTTCTTCACGAGAGCGGGCTACTCCGACACGCCGCGTTACTCGACGATGATGTGGAACGGCGACAATCACGTTGATTTTTCGGTAGATTACGGTATGCCGTCGGTTATTCCCGCGATGCTCTCGCTTACCTGCATAGGTTTCGGTCTGAGCCATTCGGATATAGCGGGCTACACGACCTTCGGTATGCTCAGACGCAGCGAGGAGCTGTATATGCGCTGGGCGGAAATGAACGCTTTTTCGCTTCTGATGAGGGGACACGAGGGTCTCAACCCCGACCTGAACGCGCAGTTTGACGCGAGCGAGGAGGTTCTCAACCACTCGGCGAAGATGACGCAGCTTCACGCGATGCTGAAGCCCTACCTCAAAGAGGCGGTCAGACTCAACGCGGAAAAGGGCGTGGGAGTTATCCGTCCGCTGTTCTTCTACTATGACGAGGAGAGAGCCTACACGGAGGCTTACGAATACCTGCTGGGCAGGGACATTCTTGTAGCGCCCGTCATCCGTCCGAAGACGGCGACGAGAGAGGTCTGGCTCCCGAAGGACGAGTGGATTCATCTCGAAACGGGCAAAATCTATTTCGGCGGCACGGTTACGGTCAACGCTCCCGTCGGTCAGCCGCCCGTATTCATTCGCAAAAACGCAGACAGCGCTCTGCTTGAAACAATCAAAAACATAAATTTCGGAGGATAATAAAATGAAGTATTTTCTTGACAGCGCGAAAATCGATGAAATCAGAGAGGCGTATTCGACCTTCGGTATTGACGGTATCACGACAAACCCGAACCACATTATGAACTCGGGCAAGCCGTTTTACACCGTAATCAAGGAGCTCGCCGATTTCGTTAAGGAGAACGGTCTTGAGGGTTATGAGAAATTCCCCGTTTCCGTTGAAATCAACCCCCATTTCGACGACGTTGACGAAATGCTTGCCATGGCGCGCAAAATCAGCGGTATGAGCAAAAACTTCGTTATCAAAATTCCCTGCATTCCTTCGGGAATAACAGCCGCCCGTCTGCTTGAAAAGGAAGGCATCCGCACGAATCTCACCCTTGTTTTCTCGGCTTCGCAGGCGCTTATCGCGGCGAAGAACGGCTCGCTTTTCGTATCGCCTTTCATCGGCTGGAAGGAGCAGAGCGGCGAGGACTGCGCGGCTTACATCGCGGACATTGTTGACATTTACAAAAACTACGGCTACTACGGAAAGACAGAGATTATCTGCGCGGCTGTGCGCACGGGCAAGCAGATTGTTGACTGCGCCGTCGCCGGAGCGGACATTGTCACCGCCGGCCTTCAGGTCTATAAAGACAGCATGTATCACCCCTTCACAGACCTCGGTCTCACCCGCTTCCAGAACGCGTGGGACAAGACCATTACGGAGGAATAAGCATAATTGACAATTAAAGAATTGTCCTTTATTATATAAAAAGCATCTTACATTCTTGAATAATTTAAAAGGAGAATTTGCTATGGCTACAAACACTCCGAGCACGACCGCTTCCGACAAGCTCAATTATAAGCGAACTTTTCTTATTGGTTTTGGTTTTATGGGCTGTATGCTTATGTGGTCGGTTTATAATTCTTATGTTCCCGTAATATTCCGAGCTAAACTTACAGAGCTGACTGGAGGCAATCTCCCTGCATTCCTTTCTGTTGCTCTCTTAGTTAATGCTATAATGACAATCGACAATGTTTTTGGCGTAATTTTTCAGCCGTTTTTCGGTAAGAAGAGTGACCATACTCATTCAAAACTCGGCAAAAGAATGCCATATATCATTATCTGTCTGCCCTTATGCGCTTTGTTTTTCAGCTTTATACCCGTTGCGGCTACAGTTAAAGCGGCAGGCTTAAGCATTGCGCTTATGATGAGTGTCATTATTTTCTTTAACTTTACAATGTCAGTATGGCGCTCACCTGTTGTTTCTCTTATGCCAGACTTCACTCCCTCTCACCTTCAGTCAGATGCAAACGCCGTTATCAATATTATGGGCGGAATCGGTCAGATGATTGGATTTGTCGTAGGAACAATCGCAACAGCTGTTGTCGGACTGCTCGGTTTTTCCGCATTACACGATGCCCTTAAAGCAAAGACAAACACCCTCGGTCAGATTCTTGCTCTTGATGAAGCAGGAAAGCCTGTAATTAATTATCTTGTTGATAAATCAACCATTGATGCTACCAGACTTGAAAACTTTATAGAAAGTGGACGTGACACACTTACAATTGACGGGAAAGTTGTCGCCGAAAAAGTTGCGGACCTTTCCAAAGGTTCGCCTCAATATGTCAATTACACTCCTATTTTTGTAATTTCGGCAATTATTGCCGTTCTTTGCCTTGTTGTGCTTGTTGCATTCTATAAAAAGAATAAGCAATATGACCTTTCCGCAAAAGTTGAGCTTGAATCGGCAGAGGAAAAGCCCAAAAAGATTAAGATTCATGACCTTCCCATTACAAAGGAAGAGAAGAGAAGCCTTTTGGTTATGCTTGCTTCTTTATTTTTAATCAATAATGCAACAGAGGCTATTGTTCCCAACTTTACAAACTTTGCCTTGGATACGCTTGATGTTAAACCAATTTACTCAACCTTGATGATGGCAATTTTCGCTGTGTCACTGGCGGCATTTGGTATTCCTGCCGGTGCTATGGGACGAAAACTGGGTCGCAAAAAAACAATTATTATCGGATTAAGCGTTATTGTTGTAATGTTCGCAATTTATCTTGCGGTTTCTCAATTTGTCAACAACAAAACATTTACTTGGATTGTCCTTTGGATTGCACTTGTGGTCGGCGGCGCAGCTGTCGGTTGCATAAACATAAACACCCTTCCTCTTGTTCTTGCAATCGGTGGACGCGAATATGTCGGAACATTTACAGGCTATTACTACACCGCTACTTTTTCTGCAGCAATTACCGGTCCTATTCTTTGCGGTCTTGTTGTTGGTTTGTTCAATGATGACTATAACTTTATGTTCCTTTTCTGTGCAATTATGTTTGCTCTTGGTCTTACCGTAATCACTCAAGTTAGACATGGCGAATCAAATGAGCTGAGTGACAAAGAACTTGAGCAGATAAGAATGGAAAACGAAGACTGATTAAACCGGAAGGAGAGCCTTATGGAAAGAAAAATGCCTAAGGGCTATGCGGTTTTATGGGCTGTTTTCGCCGCCGCCTACGGCGTGTGGATGACGGTCTTTATGCCGAAATATGTGCTTGACAACTATGAGAATATGCCGGCGGAAATGCTCGTTGACGGCAAGGTTTATCCGAATCTCAGCGGTATGGTCGGCGCTCACTGGCTTTATCCCCTGTGGGTTGTTTTCTCCGTCGCCGCCTTGCTGCTTTTCATCTTCTATCTGAAAAAATTCCTCTACTGCGATACGCAGACGAAGGCGATGACGGTCGTTTCCGCGATACTTCTCGTGGCGGGCTGCGTTTTCGTGGTCGTTTACGGTTTTCTCGGTGAGGAGCCGTTCATCAACAAGGTGAAATTCGTCACCGCAAGCATGATAGGCCTTGAATTCCCCTGGCTTTTCAGAGTGTGGGGCGTGCTGGGCTCGGCGAGCGTGTTTGTAAACACGCTTTACTGCTACCGCAAATACGGCTATAACAGCAGGGCGGGACTTATCGCGGGCTCAATCGGCGCGTTCGCGATTTTCATAACAATCAACTGCCCCTCCGTCGGCTCTGACCCCGCGCCGTATTTCCCGAGACCGAGAATGCTCGGTCACTGGGCGGGCGCTCTGATTTTCGCGGTCGGCTGCGCCGCTCCCGTGGTGATATTCCTTTTCAGTACGGCGAAGAGATTCAAGGGCAGATTCGCCGTGACCGCGGTTGTGTTTGTCGGCCTGCTTCTTGTTATGCTTGTGCTTCTT
Source organism: Oscillospiraceae bacterium (assembly GCA_902787025.1). Taxonomy (GTDB): domain Bacteria; phylum Bacillota; class Clostridia; order Oscillospirales; family Acutalibacteraceae; genus CAG-177. The sequence continues at coordinate 34,620 of CADAER010000006.1, forward strand.
GTGACGGTCGGAAAGAGCGCGATAATCGAAAATATTCCGATGGTAGCCGCTTACATTCTTTTGTTCCTGTTCAATTTCACGCATATCTACGACAGGGCGATAGAGGGCGCGTTCCCCGCGATGAGAAATGACACGGTGACTTATTACGGCTGCCCCAACAGCGAGAAAGCGGAAAAGCTTCAGACCGCGAAAACGGAAATGAAATAATTGACATAATAAACTGCATATAAAAGCAAAAAGCACGGACGCCGTCCGTGCTTTTTTATGTTTGTTTTTAAAGTTTGCTTCTCTGGATTTTTCCGCTTATGCTCTTGGGGAGGGAATCGCGGAAAACGACGAGTCTCGGATATTTGTAGGGGGCGGTGTGCGCCTTAACGTAATCCTGAATCTCTTTTTTGAGCTCCTCGGTGCCTTCGGTACCTTTGGTGAGAACGATGGAAGCCTTGACTATCTGGCCTCTGACCTCGTCGGGAGCGGCGGAGACGCCGCATTCGAGAACATAGGGGAGTTCCATGATAACGCTTTCAATCTCAAACGGACCGATGCGGTAGCCCGAGGATTTGATGACATCGTCAACTCTGCCGACATAGAAGAAGAAACCGTCTTCATCTCTGTAGGCGGTGTCGCCCGTGTGATACCAGCCGTTGCGCCAGGTTTCGGCTGTTTTTTCCTCGTCTTTATAGTAGCAGACGGCGAGGCCATAGGGCAGGCCGTTTTTGATGTTTATGCAGATTTCGCCCGTTTCGCCCGCGGGGAGGGGTTTGTCGTCGGGGTCGAGAATCTGGACGTCATAAATCGGGGCGGGCTTGCCCATTGAGCCGATTTTATGCTCGGCGCCGCGCATATTGCCGCAGATGAGGGCGGTTTCGGTCTGACCGAAGCCCTCTAAAATCTGAAGGCCTGTCGCCTGCTCGAAAAGTCTGTAAACCTCGGGGTTGAGCGCCTCGCCCGCCGTGGTCATATGCTGAATGGACGACAGGTCGTATTTAGTGATATCCTGACGGACCAGCATACGCAGAAGAGTCGGGGGAGCGCAGAAGGTCGTGATGTTATACTCCTTGAACATCGGAAGGATGTCCTCCGCGTGGAAGCGGATTTCGTCATAGACGAACAGGGCGGTTTCGCACATCCACTGGCCGTAGAGCTTGCCCCAGGCAGCCTTTGCCCAGCCTGTGTCGGAGTAGCTTAAATGCAGGCCGTCGGGGTCGACATCGTGCCAGTATTTAGCGGTGTGGAACTGGCCGAGAGGGTATTTGTAGCTGTGAACTGCGAGCTTCGGGAAGCCCGATGTGCCCGAGGTGAAATACATCAGCATATAGTCGTCGCCGCCGGGAGCGTCCGCGGGTTTTGCGTAGTGGGTGGAGAAGCGCATATACTCCTCGTTGAAGTCGCGCCAGCCCTCGCGGGTGCCGTTGACGATGAGCTTGTTGACCATTCCGTCGTAGCTTTTGAGAGCCTCTTCGACGTTGGGGCAGATTTCCTCGCCGTCTGCCGTGCAGATTATTGTTGTAACGCCCGCGAACTTGAATCTGTATTCATAGTCGTGCGGGAGAAGCTGGAAGGTGGCGGGAATCGACACGGCGCCGATTTTCTCGAGCGCGAGGGTCGCGAACCAGAACTGGTAGTTTCTTTTGAGAACGAGCATAACCCTGTCGCCGCGCTTTATGCCGAGCGAAAGGAAGTAGTTTACGCAGCGGTTTGTGTGCTGTTTAATCTCTTTCCAGGTGAATCGGGTGGGGACTTTGTCTTTCGAGACATAGACCATCGCGATTTTGTCGGGATCCTTGTCGGCTATCTCGTCGATTATATCGAAAGCGTAGTTGAAGTGCTCCTCGTTTTTGAAGGTGACGGAAACGGGAGTGCCGTTTTCATCCTCGACGGTGTCGATGTATCTTTTGTAAATGCGGTCCTTCGTGTCGCGCATATGCTTCATCTGAGGGGCGCCGACTCTCTTTGTGGGCTGAAGCTCGGGTATCGGCTCGCCCGACGGATTGAGGACAATGGCGTAGAAGCTGCAGTCCTTTCCGCCGACGGCTCTTTCGCCGTGCGGTTTGCCCGAATCGAAATAGATGCTGTCGCCCGCGTTGAGTATCTCGCTGTGGCTGCCTACCTGGACCTCAAGCTGACCGTCGATGACGATGTCGATTTCCTGGCCCGCGTGAGTGGTCAGTTCGATGGGCTTCGACTGAGCCTCCTCGCTGTATTTGCTGATTACATAAAGCGGTTCGGAGATTCTGTTCTTGAAGCCGTAAGCCATATTGTAGTAAGTCATTCCGTGCGCGTCGGAGATTCTCGGCGCCTCGCCCCTGCGGGTTACGAAATATGAATAAAGCTTGGGCGATTTGCCTTCGATGAGGTTGGTGACATCGACCTGAAAAGCGCTCGCGCATCTGTAAAGGAAGGCGAAGTTGAGGTCGCTTTCCCCTCTTTCGCACGCGAGGTATTCGTCAACGCTCACGCCTGTTTTTTCCGCCATTTCTTCTACGGATATGCCCTCGATTTCACGCAGTTCGCGAATACGGGCAGCCATTTCGTGGATTTTCATATCCAGGTTGTTAAGTTGCATAAGGGATTACCTCCGTTCCGGGGCCGAAAAAAACCCGCCCCAAAGTAATTGAACTTTGAGACGAGTATAAAAATCAATACCCGCGGTACCACTCAAATTGTGTTTACACACCACTCAGGCTCTGACAAGCCGTATGCATTTACGCAGCAATCACGGGGAGGTTCTACTTGCCTTTCGGGTTTCTTCCTCCCGGCTCGGAAGCTACAGATATGCACCGCGCGCCGACAGCTCGCACCGGCCGCTGCCTCTCTTAAGACCGCAAATGCAATCACTCTTCGTCAAAGCCTTTTTTATGGTAAACCCCGCTTTCCGCTTTAACGCAATCCCGACGGCTCTTTTCCCGCCGTGTTTTGCAAAAATACTCGGCAATAAACAAATTATTCCCTGCGTTTTTTGCTTCACCCGGACGAAAAAATTTCTCGTCAGTCTCCGCGTCACGCGACAAACGGTGTTTACATTTTTTCTGCAAAGCGAAGTATTAAAAAATTAATTCCGTTTGCTTTGGCTTAGTTATAATAAACCATCTTTATTGTTTTGTCAAATGTTTTTTTATAGTGCGGTTAAACATTCGGAATTACGCTGAAGCGGATGATTCTCGAATCGTTTGCGAAAAACTGGACAATTTCCTCCATGGGAAAATTCGACGGGGTTTTGATGACGACCTCGTAGTGGAATTTGCCGTCGTTGCTGTCGCCGTCGTTGTCGATTTCGATTTCCTCGAGCTGGGTGTTCCAGTTTTCGAGCCGCGCGAGGAATTCCTTCTGGAAGGTGCCGTCCTCCTGCACGTGGAAATCGAGCTTGTTGTCGGACCAGGACTCGACGCCGAAATTGAATTTATGCATGACATACTGAACGACGACAACGACAATCATCGAGAAAAGACCGATTATATACATACCCGCGCCGATGGCAAGACCTATGCCCGCCGTAGCCCAGATGCCCGCGGCTGTTGTGAGACCTTTGATGCTCGCGCCGTGCTTGAAGATGACGCCCGCGCCCAAAAAGCTTATGCCGCTGATGACCTGCGCCGCGATTCTGGCGGGGTCGGTGCCGTTTGTGCCGTTGAGATATCCGCCCGCCGCGTTTACAAGGTCCGCGAAACCGTATTTTGAAACTATCATCATAAGCGCGGAGGCGCAGCAGACCATAATGTGAGTGCGCAATCCCGCGTTTTTAAGCCTGCGGCTGCGCTCAAAACCTATCGCCGCCCCGCACACGCAGGCAACGATTATCCTGATGAAAAAGTCGAGATATTGCGACGGGACTATCTGCCCGAAAAAATAATCGTGAAATGACACGGGACCACTCCTTTTGGGTAATCTTTCGCGGCGCCGGCCGTCACAGCGCCGTTTGATATATTAAAGGAGTATAATACATTTGCGCGCGATTTTCAAGTTTTTTTGAAGATTTTGTATAAAAAAGAGTGGGATTCGGCGGGATTTTTGGATATTTTAGGGATTGGATGGGGGGTTATTGTTTTATTTTCCCGGAGAGGTTTGTATCAGGGTGAGTTTTGCGGACTCCCTCCGTCACGGCTTCGCCGTGCCACCTCCCTCGATGAGGGAGGCTATACACCTCATCCGTCTTGCCTTTGGCAAGCCACCTTTTTTCTCCGAAAACGGGCACCCTTTTGTCGCTTACGCGACATTTCCCCTGACAGGGGAATAACCCAAAGGGCGAGCCGAGTAAACTCCTTCCGTCACGGCTTCGCCGTGCCACCGTCTCGCCTGCCGGCTCGGTCGGCGCTTCTGCCTTGCGGCTTTATAATGCCCTCAGAAATATGGTCGTTCTACTCACTGCCGTTCGCATTACTCCCTATTTCTTCACCTCAGCGCCTCGCTTCATCGTCCACCGGACGCGCTTCGGTGCTTCGCCCACCGGAGACCCGCGCCCCCAAAGGAGGAGGCTATAAGAGGGCGGAGACCCGCGCACTCGGAGGAGGCTATGCGCGAGGGGAGATTGCAAAGATAAAAAAGCGGCACGGATGTATCCGTACCCTACGGGATTGTTTATAAACTGAGGCGGGGTTGGCGGGCGGATGATATCCGCCCCTACGGGAGGCGGGGGTTGGGAAGCAGGTAACAGGGGTCAGGAAGCCGGGGGCAGAAATTTGGAATTGGGAATAATATATGTAAAACTTTTACAATTTACTTTAATAAACAGTTGTAATTTATCACTGCAAATGTTAAAATTATTCTGTTAAGGAATTATACTCTTAATTATACTTTTACAAGGAGGATGTTTTATGAAAACAGGAAGACGCATTTTGTCGCTTTTACTTTCACTGATGCTTGTGCTTTGCGCGGTGAGCGTCGGGGGGATAAGCGCGGCGGCGGCAGAGGAATATAATCTCTGGGTCGGCGGCGTGCGTGTAACAGACGACAATAAGGATGATGTGCTCGGTGACGGCACAGTAAGCTATGATCCTGTTTCCGGCACGCTGACTCTCGTTAACGCGACGATTCCCGGTGAATATAATGATTTCAAAATCTATTCAGGTGTCTCGAATCTTACCATTGTGCCTATAGGAAATAATGTGATTGCCGACGGAAGCGTTTATGGTATTTTTACTTATGATGATGGGAACCTGAAAATTACGGGCAACGGAACTCTTGATGTTTCCGCTGACATCCGTTCAATTCATTCAGACGGAACTTTGACTATTGAAAACGCCTCTGTTGTCGCAAAGTCAAACGGTGCTTATTCAATTAATTCAGATGGAAATATGACTATTGAAAACGCCTCTGTTGACGCAAAATCCAACGGTTATTATTCAATTAACAGTGACTCTGTCTTGACCATCACAAACAGTTATGTTTCCGCGGAAAGCAATAATTGCCCCATATATGGCAATTCGCTGGTTCTGGGTGAGGGACTCGGTATTACAGAACCGATCGGCGGACAGAATAACGGAAAAAAAATAACACTGAACGGTCAAAATGTTCAAAAAGCAGTTATTCAGCCGGCATATTCTGTTAAGCTTTCCGCAAATCCGTCCGGCGGCGGAACCGTTTCGGGCAGCGGATTATATGCTAAAGACGGCTCGACGGCTACAGTCACCGCAACGCCCAATGAGCATTACAATTTTGTCAACTGGACCGAGAACGGCGATGAAGTCAGCACGGACGCCGAATACACATTTACCGTCTCGGGTGACCGTGAGCTTGTCGCAAATTTTGAAATACAGAAATATACTGTTCAATTCGTAAACGATGACGGCACAGAGCTTCAGAGCAGACAGGTTATCTACGGCGGAACTCCTGCATATACAGGTGAAATGCCGACAAAAGAAGCAACGGCGCAATATACATATTCGTTCCTCGCGTGGACACCCGCAATCGTTCCGGTAACGGATGACGCAACCTACACGGCGACCTACACACAAGCGCCGAGAGAATATGAAATCAAATTCGTAAACGAAGACGGCACAGAACTTCAGAGCGGTCCGGTTGCCTACGGCGAAATTCCTGCATATACAGGTGAAGAGCCGACAAAAGAAGCAACGGCGCAATATACATATTCGTTCCTCGCGTGGACACCCGAAATCAGCGAAGTTACAGGTGACGCGACCTACACGGCGACTTATACCTCAACTCCCGTTGATTACACACTTAAATTCTGTGTTGACGGCGAGGTTTACAAGGAATCAACGGTTCCCTTCGGCACCGCAATCACCGGACCCGATGACCCCGTAAAGGATTATTACACATTTTCCGGATGGGACAAGGAAATCCCCGCGACAATGCCGGCGGAGGATGTAACAATCAACGGCTCTTTCACTCCGGTTGAATACACAGCGACATTCGTTGACGAAAACGGCAAAACGGTGGAAGCGGTCAAATTCACGGTTGAAACCGACAGCATCAAAGAGCCTGCCGTTCCCGAAAAAGCGGGATACACGGGCGAGTGGGAGAAATACACACTCGGCACAAGCGATATTACAATCAAGCCTGTTTACGAGAACATAACCTCAATCCGGATTGACGACTTTGAGGAGAATACCGAAATCGGCTACAAGGAGAATATGATTTTCAGGGCGAGCGCCGCGGATATGCCCGAGGGCGCGGAGATTCACTGGTTTGTAAACGGTGAGGATGTCGGCACGGGCGAAGGTCTCGGCGTTGAAGAGCCGACCGAGGATTATACCGTTCAGGCGAAGGTCCTCGACAAGGACGGCAGTGTGCTTGCCGAAAGCGGCACGATGAATGTGAAGGTCAGAAACGGTTTCTTTGACCGCCTGCTCGCGTTCTTCTCGTCGCTCTTTGACAAGATTTTCGGAGGCGCTCTTTCCGACCTCTTCGGCAGTATCTGCTGAGGGAAACTGAAAAACAGGAAAACGGCGGGGTGACAGCACCCCGCCGTTTTTGTTGAGGTTGTATGCGTGATAGATCACGCGCGATATATTTTGCGGGCAAAATGTTAAGGTTGCGGGCGGATGATATCCGCCCCTACGGTTTGGTGTGGGGGTGAGTTTTGCGGACTCCCTCCGTCACGGCTTCGCCGTGCCACCTCCCTCGATGAGGGAGGCTATACACCTCATCCGCCTTGCCTTTGGCAAGCCACCTTTTTTCTCCGAAAACGGGCACCCTTTTGTCGCTTGCGCGACATTTCCCCTGTCAGGGGAATAACCTCAAGGGGAAGGCTTTTGCCCTCTCAGTCTCGCTTACGCTCGACAGCTCTCCCGGAGGGCGAGCCAAGTAAACACACTTTCGGCGACATTTCCCCTGACAGGGGAATAACCTCGAGGGGAAGGCTTTTACCCTCTCAGTCTCGCTTACGCTCGACAGCTCTCCCACAGGGCGAGCCGGGACACAAGGACGGATTGCGGCGGGGTTGCGGGCGGATGATATCCGCCCCTACGGTTTGGTGTGGGGGTGAGATTTGCGGACTCCCTCCGTCACGGCTGTATTGTTCTATATTTATTTTTTAATGAAATAATCAATGAAATAATCAATGAAAACCCCCGCTCGGTTGAGCGGGGGTTGGTGCTTTTATGCTGAAAATATTTTTGAAAATTACGCTAATGATATTGTGCTGCCGGTGTCCTTAACTTTTATGAAAACGGGGTGTTCGGAGCCGGATGTGTTCGGTCGGTGGAAGGTGAGATAAAGCCCGTCCTCCGCTTCGAAAAGCATACCGTGCCCGCCGTCGTCGTTTGTGAGGGGGTCAAGGTGGGTGAAGGCGTTTTTAATCGAGCCGCCTTCAAATTCAACAAGACATTCGGCGTAGTTTCCGTCGGGGAAGGTGCTCCAGAGCATAAGCAGTTTGCCGCTTTTCGTTCTGAACATAAACGGACCGTCGGTCACGAAATGGTCGCCGCCGGACGATTTTTTTACATAGTGAGGCTCCGAGGCGGCAAAAAGGGTTACGGGCTCGCCGAGCGTCTTTTTAAGGTCGTCGCTCAGCCTCATATAGCAAATCGTGCCGTCAATAATCTGCGTGTGCTCGTGGCAGAAGACGATATAAGGCTCGCCGTTTTCGACATAGAAGGTGCCGTCGATGCACTCCCAGCCTTCGGGAACAGCCGCGCCCTCGCTGTGAGGTTCGAACGGACCCATCGGCGAATCGGAGCGCAGGATGTATGTGCCGCGCAGACCGTCGGGTTTCAGAAACGTTGCGAACATATAGTAGGCGCCGTTGTAAAAATGCACCTCGGGAGCCCAGTTTGAGCCCTTGTTGAGCCCGAACTGCGACGAGTCGAAAACCTCGTGCGGTTCGCTCCACTCGTCGAGGTCGGCGCTGATATAAACATCGAAGCCCGATGTTTTTATGCCGAAATCCTTCGCTCTCGTGCCATACATATAATAAACGCCGTCTTCATAGAGCACGAACGGGTCGCGGATGTTGATGTCGCTGCATTTCATATTACAACCAGCCTTTTTAAAAGTTTTTAAGCGTTTTCGATAAAGTCAACGCTTATCTGCACGAGCTCGTCGGCTCTGTCTTCGATGCACTGGTGGCCGCCGCCCTCGACAATATGTTTTTCCGCCTTCGGGAAGGCGTCGTAAAACTGCTGTCTCATATTGTCGTTTATGATTATGTCGCCGTCCGCGTTGACAAGCATGACGGGGCAGGAAATTTTATCCGTGTTTTCAAGGTCGGTTTCGCGCACGTTTACAAGCATATTGCACATTCCCGCGCCGATTCCCTCGTATAAAAACGGATCCGTTACGCCGTGGGTGTCGTATTCCATTGAGAATTTAAGATTCCTCGTCGCCGCGTAAACGATTATTCTGACGAGGGGCGTGATTTTCGTTCCGTATCTGAAAAACGCGTTCATTATCCACTGCATCGGTTTGCTTGTGACAATGCCCTCGAAGCCTTCGGGGCAGGTGCTCTGCGGAGCGGGGCAGAACAGGAGGAGGTCCTTTACGGGGAATTCCTCGGCGATGTTAGTCGCGACGCCGCCGCCCATTGAATGACCCGCTAAAATCCATTCGCCGTCGGGGTCGATGCTCTTCATAAGTCCGATTATCAGTTTTTCGCGCTCGATGACATTTATTCCGTCGTATTCTCTTGTGCTGTATCCGAAATTCGGAAGGTCGGCGAGCACGCAGTCGTAGCCTCTTGCGGAAAGGCCCGCCGCCATATTGCGCCAGGCGTAGGTCGAGCACATAAAGCCGTGAAGCATCATTATTCTGCCTTTAAAATCGCCCTCGTGCTCGATTATTCTGTAATGGATTTCATAGTCGCCCTGCGTGTAGAACAGGCTGTCGTCATAGGGTGTGTCGACCGCGCAGGCGGCGACGCTGACAACGCCGCACAACAGAGCGAAAACAAGAATTACGCTTAAAAATCTTTTCATAATCATTCTCCTATTTTGTGCCGGTCGAGCCGAATCCGCCCTCGCCTCTCGCGGTGTCGTCAAGATTTTCGACCTCGACGGGGTCAAGCGGGCAGACGGGCATAATGACAAGCTGGGCTATGCGTTCGCCCGGCTCAATGGTGTAAGGCTCGCTTATCTGGTTTATCACGCCGACCTTTATTTCGCCGCGGTAGTCGCTGTCGATTACGCCGACGGAATTGAGAAGGCCTATGCCGTGCTTTATGGCAAGACCGCTTCTCGCGAAAACGAAGGCGCCCATTTCATCCGAGGGCAGAGCTATCGCGATTCCCGTGGGAACAACCGCGGTTTCGCCGCCTTTAAGCGTGAGAGGGGAATCAATGCACGCGCAAAGGTCCATACCCGCGCTGCCTTTTGTCGCGCGGAAGGGTATTTTCGCGTTTTCGTTTACTTTTTTTATTTTAAGTTCCATATTTTCACCTTATTTTCTCAGGAGTTTCGCGACCTTCTGAGCCGCCTCGACCATCTTTTTGCCTTTCGCGTCCGTGGTCAAATCCGCCTCGCCCATAAACTCGAGCATATCGCCCGAAAAGCCTTTTTTGAAGCGGTAGAGTCCGTTGTTCTCGTCAACAATTCCCGATACTCCGCGGAAATCGTAGATATCGCAGCCCAGCGAAATCGCCCACTGAATGTTCGTCCACTGCAGAAGATAGTTCGGCATAACGTTTCGGTGCGAGTTGAGGGACGCGCCGTAGAAATACCAGACCTTGTTGCCCCAGTGAACGCAGAGCGTGCCCGCTATCGGCTGACCTTCGTAGTATGCCATATTCAGACGGCAGTCCTCACCGAAGGTGTCGATGATTTTCGCGAAATATTCCGCGGTGCGTATGGCGAAACCGTCGCGCTCGCCCGTTTCCTCCATAATGCGGTAGAAGTCCTCCGCCGCCTCGCTGCCGCAGCGTCTGATTTCAACATTGTGTTTGAGAGCGACGCGCACATTGTAGCGGTGCTTTGAGGCGAAAGCCGCGAAGACCTCGTCCTCCGTCTTTCCGCTTATGTCAAGGCGGTAAACGAAACGGCACTGGTAGCCCTCGAAGTTCATAAACCTCGGCTGCTGGACAAAGCCCGCCTCTTTGATTATCCGCGCGTATTCCTCATCGGAGGCAAGGGCGTCGGTGTCGATTTTAAGCATATAGGCGTTTAGTTTTCTGCCCTCCGCTTTCGCCGCTTCGACAAGGGCGTTGAAGGTTTCCGCGTCGTGCAGATCGCACACGGGACCTCTCGGAGCGTAGAGCATATGATAGGGCAGTTTTGAAATGCGGCGCGCCAGCACGGCGAGAGCCCCTTTTATCTCACCCGATTCGTCGCGGGCGAGGACGCCGAACCACTGCCAGTCATCCTTGACCTTTCCCCAGACGGAGGTTTGCAGAAAATGCCCTTTCGGATGAGAGGCGACAAAGGAGTCGAGCTCCTGCGCGTTGTCACGGTAAACAATTTCGGTTTTCATCTTTTCACCTGCGTAAAACGCATCCTTTCACGGCGGACGAAACAGCCCGCCGAAAATCAACATAACCTTATATATTATATACTTATTACATTCCTTTTTCAAGTGGCGCGGATATCCGGAGAGGCGACGGTTTTCTGTTGCTATTGCCTGCCGCGGTTCCGGCGGGGGATGAGGCGGATTTGATGCCCGCGGCACAGTATATATTATAATGTATATATAACAATACACAAGATGTTGGATAAACCGCGGAAAAGAAACACCCGGAGGCAGCTTACAGGCTTGCGGAATGCCTCTGGAATGGAATAGGCGTAAGGAAAAACATTGGCCGGGCGGTGGAGGAATACCGCAATGCGGCGAAGTACGGGTGTGACGCGGCGAAGGACATGGTCGGGAAATTTGATTTTGCCGAGTACAAAGGATATGACGACGGAGGGGGCAAGGCGACGTTCGCGGCGGTCCAAAAGGCGATTGGCGATGCCAAGAAGTTCGAACAATATCTTTGCGCCAAGTACAATGCCCGAGGCGCTATGTTGTTCTGGTCGGACGATGCATTGCCAGAATGGGGAACTCCGAAGGGGACGTCGATTATAATTGGTTCTTTCAAGTCTGAGAAAGACGTTCCCCGGGAAATGCTGAAAGAAATAGAGCATTTGATTGATAGACGTCTTTCCTATACTGG
>CADAER010000007.1 GCA_902787025.1 Oscillospiraceae bacterium
ATGCTGTCGCCGAAATCATAGAGCGAAAGCCCCGGCATAACCGTATCGAGGTCAACAATGCAGATGCCCTCATCCGTTTCGTCGTCAAAAAGGATGTTGTTGAGTTTGGTGTCGTTGTGCGTGACTCTCAGCGGCAGCTCGCCTTTATCGAGCAGGTCAACGAGCACGGAGCAGTCCTTCTCACGCGAGAGCACAAATGATGTTTCTTTAACGGCGTTGCCCGCTCTGCCGGATTTGTTGTCGGCGAGCGCCTTTTTGAAATCGGCGAAGCGTGAAACCGTGTTGTGAAAATTCGGAATTGTCTCGTTGAGAGAGGCGATGGGATAATCGGCGAGCAGGCAACGGAAAGTGCCGAAAGCCTTTGCAGCGTTGTAAAAAACCTCTTTGTTCTTAATTACCTGAACGGTGTGAATACCGTTTATATAATTGTAAAGCCGCCAGCACGAGCCGTTTTCATCGGTGTAATAGATTCTGCCGTCTTTTGTGCCGAAAAGTTTTAAGCATTCGCGCTGTGCGTCACCGCCGTTTTCCGCGATAACTCTGCCGAGATATTCGGTAACGCCTTTGACATTGCGCATCAGCTTTTCAATATCCTTGAAAACATAGGTGTTTACATTCTGAAGAAGATAATTCTTCTTTTCGCCGCCGTCCTCAAACTCTACGCGGAAAGTCGAGTGAATATGACCGTCGGTAAGTTTTTCGCAATTTATGAAATTGCCGCTTAGGTTATAAGCGGCAAGAACATTCAAGATTTTATCAAGATTTTCCATTTTTCTGCACCCGCATTAAAGAGCCTTGACTATTGCGAGCGTGTCTCTCGCGATAACAAGTTCTTCGTTTGTGGGAATAACATACATTTTGAGCTTGGAGCCGGGAACGGAGATTTCAACCTCTTCGCCGCGGATATGGTTCTTTTCCTCATCAATGTCTGTGCCGAGGAAGCGGAGTGAATCGGCGATTCTCGTTCTGTATTGCGGGTTGTTTTCACCGATACCGCCCGTGAATACGACGGCGTCAATTCCGCCCATTGCGGCCGCGAAGCCGCCTATGTATTTCGCGAGCTGGTGGCAGAGCATGGACTCGACAAGCTGCGCTCTCTCGTCGCCCGCTTTCGCTCTGTTTTCTATCGTGCGGTTGTCGCTTGTGCCGGCGAGACCGAGCATACCGCTCTTCTTGTTCATAAGGGTATCCATCTCGTCGGGAGTAAGGTTGCGCGACTTCATTATTGTCGTTACAATGGCGGGGTCGATTGAACCGCAACGCGTGCCCATGAAGATGCCTTCAAGAGGAGTAAGTCCCATTGTTGTGTCAAGGCATTTGCCGTCTTTTACGGCTGAAATGGAGGAGCCGTTGCCGAGGTGGCAGGTAACGATTTTCGTGCCTTCCGCCTTGCCGCCGAGGAGGTCTATGCAGCGCTGTGAAACATATCTGTGGGAAGTGCCGTGGAAGCCGTATCTGCGGATTCCGTCAACCTCATAGAATTCATAGGGAAGAGCGTAAAGGTAAGCGTAATCGGGCATTGTCTGATGAAAGCCCGTGTCGAAAACGGCAACCTGGGGAACGGGCATAATCTTTTCGCACGCCTCAATACCTTTGAAGTTCGCGGGGTTGTGAAGGGGACCGAACTTGAAGCACTCCTTGATGGCTTCTTTGACCGCGTCCGTAACAAGAACGGAGGATGAGAACTTCTCGCCGCCGTGAAGAACGCGGTGGCCTACCGCCTCGATTTCATCGGTCGATTCAATAACGCCGTTTTCCTTGCTTACAAGAGTTTCGAGAACAAGGTGAATAGCCTCGTTATGGTCTGCCATAAGGTGGCTTTCCTTGATATTTTTGGATTCATCCGAGGGAACCTTATGCGTGAAAGTGGCGTTCGCGTCGCCTATCTGTTCGCAGATACCCTTTGCAAGCACGTGCTCGTTTGACATATCCATAAGCTGATATTTAAGCGATGAACTGCCTGCGTTGATAACAAGAATTTTCATAGTTTATACACTCCAGCATAAAAAATTTTTTCAATAGTCTTGAAAATCAAATAAACCTGTTATATTATATACATAACCAAGTTTTTTTGCAAGCAAAATTTTGCGGCTTGTTTTTTATAAAATCTGCAGGATTGTTTAAGGAGCGTTTTAATGACTGTTTACGGCACCATAGCAGAATACAACCCGTTCCACAGCGGTCACAAATATCTGCTTGACAGAATGCATTTAAACAGCGAAGACAGCGTAGTCGTGATTATGAGCGGCAATTTCGTTCAGCGCGCCGAGCCCGCGTGCATGCTCGCATCATCAAGGTGCGAGTCCGCATTGCGTAACGGCGCGGATTTAATCATACAGCTGCCTTTGCCTTGGTCTGTCTCCGGAGCTCAGAATTTTGCGCGAGGAAGTGTCGCTCTTCTCAAAGCCACAAACATTATCGACACACTCTGCTTCGGCAGTGAAAACGGCAATATTCAGGCGTTGCTTAATATTGCCCAATGTCTGCGCGACGAAGAAACCATCAAGCTGATGAAGAACTACCTCAGCACGGGCCTTTCTTTTGCCAACGCAAGGCAGAGAGCCGTCAAAGACAATTATCCGGGTCTCGCCCCCATACTTGACAACCCCAACGACAACCTCGGCATTGAGTATCTTAACGCGATGCTCGAACTCGACGCCACAATGTCGCCGATGTGCGTCAAGCGTTACGGAGCGGGTCACGATTCCAACGATATAGGCGCAACCGCGTCCGGTAAAATGCTCCGCAAGCTTATGATAGCGGGCGAGGATGTCAGCCCCTATATGCCCAAAACCGCTTTTGATGTCTATGCCCGCGACCGCGAACTGCGCAGAATTTCGGGCGGTATGCAGTCAATCGAAAACACGATTCTTTATAAACTCCGCACCACCACCGCGCAGGAAATCGCAGTCTGCCCCGATATTTCGGAAGGCATTGAAAACTGCATTGTTTCCGCCGCGAGAGATGCGCGCACAATAGATGAACTTTATTCAATAGCAAAGAGCAAACGCTATTCTCACGCGAGAATCAGGCGTATCGTTATGAGCGCTTTCCTCGGCATAACCGCGGAGGACTGCACCGGGCTTCCGCCTTACATCAAAGTTCTCGGCTTCAACGAACGGGGCAGGGAGCTTATGCGCGATCTGCGTGAAAAAGCGGACCTTCCGATTATCACCAAATATGCCGACTCCAAAAAGCTCGACGAGAGAGGCAAAAGAATATACGACCTTGAATGCAAAGCGGCTGATATTTACGCTTTGTCGTTCTGGCCCGCCTTGCCCTGCGGCACGGAGCAGAGACAGCGACCCGTCAAGCTCAGAATCGACTCGCCCGTTCTTATGCCCGGTGAAGAGGAAGAGCGCAACACCGCCAACGCTAACGAAGATGTTGACGATGAAGACGCAATCTATGAAGAACAGGAAAAGAAGCCCGAGAAAAAAGAAAGAAGACTTTTCGGGCGCAGAAATTCAGAATAATAAAATCATTGAATATGACCTCACGGTTTCCGGCGGAACTCCCGCCGGAAACCGTTTTTTCGTCTGTTTATATATAAATGCGCATATATTTTTATAAAAATCAATAAAATTTTAAAAAATATAAAATTTTTTCTTGACTTTTAAAAAGCGCTGTGCTAATATTCTATTCCATGATTATAATGGCAATGTATGCGCTTCAATATTTTTATGCCTTTTCGCTTTATAGGGTATAAATAATAGTAAGAATGCTGTCGGCGCGTGCCTTGCGGTAATTATGACCTTCTCTTCCGGCGCCTGCCGGAACGCAGATTTAGAAGAACGGAGTGATTTGTCTATGCAGAATCAAAATCTTGCCGAAAAGCTCAACCTCAAACCGATTGAACGCGGTTCAAAGGTTCGTTACAGCTACGGCAAAATCAATGAGGTTATGGACATGCCCAACCTTATTGAGGTTCAGAAGTCTTCCTACAACTGGTTTATCGAGAAAGGACTTCGCGAAGTTTTCCGCGATATGGCGGACATCACCGATTATTCCGGCAACTGGGTTCTCAAGTTTATCGATTACAGAATGGATGACAAGCCCAAGTATACGGTCAGAGAGTGCAAAGAGAGAGATGCCACATACGCAGCAGCGATGCGTGTCACCGCTCAGCTTTACAACAAAGAGACCGGCGTCATCAAAGAGTCCGAAGTCTATATGGGCGACTTCCCTCTTATGACCGAAAGCGGCACCTTCGTTATCAACGGCGCGGAACGCGCGATAGTCTCCCAGCTTATCCGTTCACCCGGCGTTTACTTCAATATGGACCACGACAAAACCGGTATTGAACTTTATTACAGCACCATCAACCCCAGCAGGGGCGCCTGGCTCGAATACGAAACAGACATAAACGACATTTTCTATGTCCGTATCGACAAGAACAGGAAGCTTTACATCACAACCTTCCTTCGCGCGCTCGGCAAGCTTGAAAGCGATGAGGCGGATGTTCACAACTACAACTGCACTCTTCAGCTCAGCTCGAATCAGGATATCCGCGATTTCTTCGGCGACGATCCCAAGATCGAAGCGACTCTTGAAAAGGACGAAACCAAGAACACCGAAGAAGCGCTTATGGAAGTGTTCAAGAAGCTCCGTCCCGGCGAGCCCGCAACTCTCGATTCTGCAAAACAGCAAATAGACAACCTCTTCTTTGACCCCCATCGTTATGACATTTCAAGAGTAGGTCGTTATAAATACAACAAAAAACTCTCCATGCTCAACCGCCTTCCCGGCTGCAAGGTAGCTCAGCCCGTCATCAATGAAGAAACAGGCGAACTTATTGCGGAGCCCGGTGAAATCCTCACCAAGGAAAAGGCAATTGAAATTGAGCAGGCAGGTATCATCAAAGTCGTTGTTGACGTAAACGGAAGCGAACTGTTCGTCATCTCCAACGGTATGGTTGATATCAGACCCTTCCTTCCCGACAGCATCAAGGAAGAAGACCTCAACGAGGCAGGCATCAACGAAAAGGTCCGTTACTGCATCCTCAGAGAAGTGCTCGCGGAATGCGGCGACGACGCGGAAGCCCTCAAGGCGAAACTCGCGGAACGCTGCGACGACCTTATCCCCAAGCACATCATCGTTGATGACATCCTCGCATCCGTCAACTATGTAAATTGCCTTACAAAGCGTGTAGGCAATCTTGACGATATAGACCATCTCGGCAACAGAAGAATCCGCTCGGTAGGCGAGCTTCTTCAGAACCAGTTCAGAATCGGTATTGCCAGAATGGAAAGAGTCGTGCGCGAAAGAATGACAATTCAGGCGCAGGAGGAAGAGGATAAAATCACTCCCCAGACTCTCATCAACATCAGACCGATAATGGTTGCCATCCGTGAGTTCTTCGGTTCATCACCGCTCTCACAGTTTATGGACCAGGTCAACCCGCTTTCGGAACTTACCCACAAGCGCCGTCTTTCGGCGTTGGGCCCCGGCGGTCTTTCGAGGGACCGCGCAGGTTTCGAAGTCCGTGACGTTCACTACACTCACTACGGCAGAATGTGCCCGATTGAAACCCCCGAAGGTCCGAACATCGGTCTTATCTCCTACCTCGCAACCTTCGCGAGAATCAACGAATACGGTTTCGTTGAGGCTCCGTTCAGAAAGATTGATAAAGAAACAGGCGTTGTTCTTGACGAAGTCCGTTATATGACCGCCGACGAAGAGGACGAATTCGTTGTCGCGCAGGCAAACGAACCCCTCGACGAAAAAGGCAGATTCGCTAGAACCAAAATCAACGCCCGTTACAAAGACGTCCTGCTTGAATGTGACGCTTCAAAAGCGGATTATATGGACGTTTCCCCGAAGATGCTTGTCTCCGTCGCTACCGCGATGATTCCCTTCCTCGAGCACGACGACGCGAACCGCGCGCTTATGGGCTCGAACATGCAGAGGCAGGCGGTTCCCCTTATGAAGACACAGGCTCCCATGGTAGGAACCGGTATGGAATACAAAGCCGCGGTTGACTCGGGCGTATGTCTTCTCGCCAAGGAGCCCGGCACAGTCACCAAGATTGACGCCGACGGTGTTGACGTTATGGGCGACAACGGTGAAATGAGACATTACACCGTCACCAAGTTTATGCGTTCCAACCAGGGCACCTGCGTAAACCAGAGACCTATCGTTGAAGTCGGTCAGCATGTAAATCCCGGCGACGTTATCGCGGACGGTCCCGCGACCGACCACGGCGAAATAAGTCTCGGCAAGAACGCTCTCATCGGTTTTATGACCTGGGAGGGCTACAACTACGAAGACGCTGTTCTTCTCAACGAAAGACTTGTCCGTGAAGATGTTTACACATCAATTCACATTGAAGAATACGAAACCGAAGCAAGAGAGACCAAGTTAGGTCCCGAAGATATCACAAGAGATATTCCCAATGTCGGCGAAGACGCTCTCGCAAACCTTGACGAAGACGGTATCATCCGCATAGGCGCGGAGGTTCACTCGGGCGACATCCTTGTCGGTAAGGTAACGCCCAAGGGCGAGACCGAGCTTACCGCGGAAGAGAGACTTCTCCGCGCAATCTTCGGCGAAAAGGCAAAAGAGGTCAGAGACACATCACTCAAAGTTCCTCACGGCGAATACGGCATTGTTGTCAATGTTGAAGTGTTCACAAGAGAGAACAGCGACGAGCTCTCACCCGGCGTAAACAAAAAAGTCCGCTGCTACATCGCTCAGAAACGAAAGATTTCCGTCGGCGACAAAATGGCGGGCCGCCACGGTAACAAGGGCGTTGTTTCAAGAATTCTTCCCCAGGAAGATATGCCCTTCCTTCCCGACGGCACACCTCTTGACATAGTTCTCAACCCCCTCGGCGTTCCCTCCCGAATGAATATCGGTCAGGTGCTTGAAGTTCACCTCGGCTACGCCGCAAGGGCGCTCGGCCTCAATGTTATGACACCCGTATTTGACGGCGCGCAGGAAGAAGACATCCGCGCGGCTCTCAGAGCGGCAGGCCTGAGCGAAGACGGTAAGGTTCAGCTGACAGACGGCAGAACAGGCCGCAAGTTTGACAATACCGTTACGGTCGGCGTTATGTATTACCTCAAACTCGACCACCTTGTTGACGATAAAATCCACGCCCGTTCAACAGGCCCGTATTCACTTGTTACACAGCAGCCCCTCGGCGGTAAAGCGCAGTTCGGCGGCCAGCGTTTCGGTGAAATGGAAGTCTGGGCTCTCGAAGCATACGGCGCGGCATATACCCTTCAGGAAATTCTTACGGTCAAATCGGACGATGTTGTGGGCCGTGTAAAGACTTACGAGACCATCGTAAAGGGCAAAAACGTTCCCACACCCGGCGTTCCCGAATCCTTCAAGGTTCTTATCAAAGAACTTCAGGCTCTCGCCCTCGATGTCAGGGTTCTTGACGAAAACGGCGAAGAGGTTGACCTCAAAGAGGATTACGACGATGAACCCGGTATCGTTCCCGCTGATGACAAGGCGTTCTCCAATGTCAACGACGCAGAGTCCTCCGAGGGCTACAATGTTGACGAAGACAGTCTCGAGAACGACATCTACATCAGGGAAGAAAGCGAAGATGACGATTCATACTATGCCGACGAAGACGACGAACTTTTCTCGGCAGACGAACTCGGTATGGATTTCTCATCGGATGACTCCGACGACGACAATTACGATTGATTTCCGGCAAAAATAATCTAAAGAAGGGGATTTATTCTTATGGAAAACGAGAATAACATCACATTTGATTCAATAAAAATCGGTCTTGCCTCACCCGAACAGATCAGAGAATGGTCCTTCGGCGAGGTCAAAAAACCCGAAACCATAAACTACAGAACTTTCAAGCCGGAAAGGGACGGTCTTTTCTGCGAAAAGATTTTCGGGCCCACGAAGGATTGGGAGTGCCACTGCGGTAAATACAAAAGAATCCGCTACAAAGGCAAAATCTGCGAACGCTGCGGTGTTGAAATCACACGCGCGAAGGTCCGCCGTGAAAGAATGGGTCACATAGAGCTTGCCGCTCCCGTCTCCCATATCTGGTATTTCAAGGGCATCCCCTCAAGAATCGGTCTTATGCTTGATATGACTCCGAGAAATCTTGAGAAGGTTCTCTACTTCGCCCTATATGTCGTTATCGATCCGGGCGATACGCCGCTTGAAAAATATCAGGTTCTCGACGACAAAGACTATGACGAATACCGTCTGAGATATGAAGACGATTTCAAAGCGGGTATGGGCGCTGAAGCAATTCAGGAACTCCTCGCCGAAATCGATCTTGACAAACTTTCCGCGGAACTCAAAGACGAAGTTGCGAACACAACGGGTCAGAAGAGAGCAAAGGCTCTCAAGCGCCTTGAAGTTGTTGAGGCGTTCCGTCTTTCGGGCAACAGACCCGAATGGATGATTCTCAATGTTCTGCCCGTTATTCCTCCCGAACTCCGTCCCATGGTTCAGCTTGACGGCGGCAGATTCGCGACATCCGACCTTAACGACCTTTACAGACGAGTTATCAACAGAAACAACCGTCTTGCGAAGTTAAACGAACTCAACGCTCCCGAAATCATCAAGCGCAATGAGAAAAGAATGCTTCAGGAAGCGGTTGACGCTCTTATCGACAACGGCAGACGCGGCAGACCTGTCACCGGTCCCAACAACAGACCGCTCAAGTCTCTCTCCGATATGCTCAAAGGTAAGCAGGGCAGATTCAGACAGAACCTTCTCGGCAAGCGTGTTGACTACTCGGGCCGTTCCGTTATCGTTGTCGGTCCCGAACTTAAAATGTATCAGTGCGGACTTCCCAAAGAGATGGCGCTTGAACTCTTCAAGCCCTTCGTTATGAAGCGCCTTGTTGACACCGAACAGGCGGGCAATGTCAAGAGCGCCCGCAAGAAGGTCGAGCACGCCAACAGCTACAACTCCGATCCCGCTGTATGGGACGCTCTTGAAATTGTAATCAAGGACCATCCCGTTATGCTCAACCGAGCTCCAACGCTTCACAGACTCGGTATCCAGGCGTTTGAGCCCGTCCTTGTCGAAGGCAGAGCGATTAAACTTCATCCTCTTGCCTGCACCGCTTTCAACGCCGACTTCGACGGCGACCAGATGGCTGTTCACGTTCCTCTTTCGGCAGAGGCGCAGGCGGAGGCGAGATTCCTTATGCTCGCTTCAAACAACCTTCTCAAGCCCTCCGACGGCTGCCCCGTAACCGTTCCCACACAGGATATGATTCTCGGCTCCTACTACCTCACAATGGTTAACGACAACCGCGAAGGCAATGTCGACTACAACCCCGACAACCCCACAGAGCCCGGCGCGCCCATCGACCATTTCGACGAAAAGGGCAACTTTAAATACAGAAGCTACAAAGTCTTCCGCAATGAAGAAGAAGCGCAGATGGCTTATGACGAGGGCGACATCGGTCTGCATGTCAATGTCCTTATCCGGATGGAAAAAGAGATTAACGGCGCCGTTGTAAAGAAACTCGTCAAAACAACGCTCGGCAGAGTCATCTTCAACAGACCTATCCCGCAGGATCTCGGTTTCGTTGACAGAAGCGACCCCGAAAACGCGTTTGAACTTGAAATCAACTTCCTCGTAAAGAAGAAGGAACTCAGCCAGATAGTCGAAAGATGCATAAGAATCCACGGCACAGCGGAATCTTCGGTAGTTCTTGACGACATCAAGGCTCAGGGTTACAGATATTCAACAATAAGCGGTATCACCGTCGCCGTCTGCGACGCCGCGATACCCAAGAAGAAAAAGGAAATTCTCGAAGCGACAGATAAGATAGTTGACAAAATCAACAGAAACTACAACAGAGGTCTTATCACCGCCGAAGAAAAATCAGACGAAGTTATCAAAGCCTGGGAAAAATGCTCCAACGAGGTATTCAAGGCTCTTAAAGAAAACTTCTACGAATTCAACCCGATCAATATGATGCTTAATTCCGGCGCCCGAGGCAACGACTCACAGCTTCGTCAGCTCGCGGGTATGCGCGGTCTTATCGCGAACACATCGGGTGAAACAATCGAAATCCCCATCAGAGCAAACTACCGTGAAGGTCTTAACATTCTTGAATATTTCATCTCCTCGAGAGGTGCGAGAAAAGGCCTTGCCGATACCGCTCTCCGAACAGCCGACTCGGGTTACCTTACCCGCCGACTTGTCGACGTCTCCCAGGATGTTATCATCCGCGAAGAGGACTGTGGCTGCAACGACGGTATCTACATTTATGATATTTCCGACGGCAACCGTAAGATAGTTGACCTTTCCGAACGACTTACGGGCAGATATCTTCTCGAAAACTTTGTCGATCCCGAAACGGGCGAAGTCATCATCGACAACGAAACAATGGTTGACAAAGAAACAGCGCAGAAGATTGCCGATATCGTCAGAGCCGAGCACAAGAAGAAGGTTGAAGCAGGCGAGCTTCCCGAAAACAGCAAGGCTCAGATAAAAATCAGATCACTTCTTACCTGCCACTCCGAGCACGGCGTATGCATCAAGTGCTACGGCGCGAACCTTGCGACCAACGAGCCCGCGACAGTCGGTGAAGCGGTCGGCATCATCGCGGCGCAGTCAATCGGCGAACCCGGCACTCAGCTTACAATGAGAACCTTCCACACCGGCGGCGCGAAGGACCAGGCAGATATTACACAGGGTCTTCCCAGAGTTGAAGAACTTTTCGAGTCCCGCAAGCCCAAGACTCTCGCCATTATGAGCGAGATAGCCGGTAAGGTTTCGTTTGCCGAAATCAAGCGCAGCCAGCATGTTGTTGTAACAGGCGATGACGGCGAAGAAAAGGCATACCTTATTCCCTACGGCTACAGAATCAAGGTCAAAGAAGGCCAGGTCATCGAAAAGGGCGATGTTCTCACCGAAGGTTCGCGCAACCCGCACGACATTCTCGCTATTCTCGGCGTCAACGCCGTTCACGACTACCTCATCAAGGAAGTTCAGCGCGCATACAGAACACAGGGCGTTGATATCAACGACAAACACATCGAGGTTATAGTCCGCCAGATGATGAGAAAAGTCAAAGTCACCGACCCCGGCGATTCCAACCTTCTTCCCGGTTTCGTCATTGAAAAGAGCGAACTCCGCCTTGAAAATGAAAGAATCCGCAAGGAAGCGGAAGCAAAGGGCGTTGAACCCAACTATGTTGTCTGCGAACCCACCCTTATGGGTATCACAAAGGCATCACTCGCAACAGATTCGTTCCTTTCGGCAGCATCCTTCCAGGAAACCACAAGAGTTCTCACCGATGCCGCCATCAAGGGCAAGAGCGACAGCCTTCTCGGTCTTAAAGAAAATGTTATTATCGGTAAACTTCTGCCTTCAGGAACCGGTATGAAGTGCTACAATAACGTTGAAATTTATCCCACGAAAGGCATTTTCGGCAATATTGCCGAAAGTTTGACTTGAAATTTGTAAAAATCGTTGACAAATCGAAGTCGCTTATGATAAAATATCAACTCGTAGTGTGTAACGGAGAAACTGTCTTTAAGACAGTCTTCTCCGATGCATATAGATTTTTAAAGAAAGGAGAGAAATTGATTGCCAACCTTTAATCAGCTTGTTCGCAACGGCAGACAGATGCAGGAGAAAAAGCCCAAGGCACCCGCTCTTTTAAAGGGATTCAACTCAAAGAGAAATATCGTAACAGATACAAACTCACCCCAGAAGCGCGGCGTTTGCACGGCAGTTAAGACCGCAACACCCAAAAAGCCCAACTCGGCTCTTCGTAAAATCGCGAGAGTCCGTCTTACAAACGGCATGGAAGTTTCGGCTTACATTCCCGGCGTCGGCCACAACCTGCAGGAACACTCGGTAGTTCTCATCCGCGGCGGTCGTGTAAAGGACCTTCCCGGTGTGCGTTACCACATTATCCGCGGCACTCTTGATACTCAGGGTGTTACCGGAAGAATGCAGGCTCGCTCCAAGTACGGTCAGAAGAAACCCAAGGCAGCGAAGAAATAATCCAGCAAAACGACAAATATTCTTTACGGCTGAAAGAAAAACTTTCACCAATGTTAAAGATTATATATATTACATTATATATTGTCTTGCATTGGCGCCACGGGGATTTTTTGTCACTCGAGTACCTATGATATCATTACTATGAAGGAGGGAAGCGAAGTGCCAAGAAGAGGCAATATAGCAAAACGCGAAGTTTTGCCTGATCCGCTTTACAACTCAACTCTTGTCACCCGTCTTATCAACAACGTTATGTATGACGGTAAAAAGGGTGTAGCTCAGAAGATCGTTTACGAAGCTTTTGACATTATCAAAGAAAAAACCGGCAAAGAGCCCCTTGAGGTCTTTGAGGCAGCAATGGAAAACGTTATGCCCGTGCTTGAGGTTAAAGCACGCCGTGTAGGCGGCGCCACATATCAGGTGCCCATCGAGGTCCGTCCCGAAAGAAGACAGACACTCGGTCTTCGTTGGATAACGCTCTATTCGCGTCAGCGTTCCGAGAGAACGATGAAGGAAAGACTTGCCAACGAAATTATGGATGCTGTAAACGAAACCGGTTCAGCGTTCAAAAAGCGTGAAGATACTCACAAAATGGCAGAGGCCAACAAGGCGTTTGCTCATTTCAGATGGTAATCCGCTTTTAAGCTTATTCTTTTTCAGATTTTTACGGAGGAAATATGCCGAGACAGGTAACACTTGAAAAGACCAGAAACATCGGAATAATGGCCCATATCGACGCCGGCAAAACAACTACCACCGAGCGTATCCTGTTCTACACAGGAAAAACGCATAAAATCGGTGAAGTTCACGACGGTGCTGCCACGATGGACTGGATGGAACAGGAGCAGGAGAGGGGAATTACCATCACCTCCGCCGCTACGACCTGTTTTTGGAAGGACCACCGTATAAACATCATCGACACCCCCGGCCACGTTGACTTCACCGTTGAGGTTGAGCGTTCGCTCAGAGTTCTTGACGGCTCCGTCACTGTTCTGTGCGCGAAGGGCGGTGTTGAACCGCAGAGTGAAACCGTATGGCGCCAGGCGGATAAATACCACGTTCCGAGAATGGTCTATGTAAACAAGATGGACATTATGGGCGCGGATTTCTACAACGTGTAAGTATGATGAAGGAACGCCTTAAATGCAACGCGGTTCCGATTCAGCTTCCCATCGGCGCAGAAGACAGTTTCAAAGGCATAATCGACCTTGTCGAAATGCAGGCGGATATGTATTATGACGACCTGGGCCTTGACGTGCGCAGAGAAGAGATTCCCGAAGATATGAAGGAACTCGCTCAGCAGTATCATGATGAAATGGTAGAACACGTCGCGGAACAGAGCGACGAGCTTCTTGAAAAATACCTTGAGGGTGAAGAACTCACCAAGGAAGAAATCAAGACCTGCATAAGAAAGGCTACAATAGCCAACCATATGGTTCCCGTCTGCTGCGGCACATCATACCGCAACAAGGGCGTTCAGCTTCTGCTTGACGCTATTGTCGATTATATGCCCGCACCCACGGATGTTCCCGCCATCACCGGCACAAACCCGAAGAACGACAGGGACGAAGTCCGCGAATCTTCAGACGACCAGCCGTTCGCGGCTCTCGCGTTCAAGATTGCGACAGACCCGTTCGTCGGCAAGCTCTGCTTCTTCAGAGTTTATTCGGGCAAGGTCGAGGCAGGCAGCACCGTATATAACTCAACCAAAAACGCAAATGAGCGTCTTGGCAGAATTCTTCAGATGCACTCGAATCACAGAGAAGATATTGACTGCTGCTACGCGGGCGATATCGCGGCCACGGTAGGCGTCAAGAACACCACCACAGGCGACACTCTCTGCGACCAGAGACACCCGATTATCCTTGAATCAATGGAGTTCCCGGAACCCGTTATCAGAGTCGCCATCGAACCCAAGACCAAAGCCGGTCAGGAAAAGATGAACATAGCGCTCCTGAAACTCGCCGAGGAAGACCCCACATTCAAGTTCTATACGGATGAAGAAACAGGCCAGACAATCATAGCCGGTATGGGCGAGCTTCACCTTGAAATCATCGTTGACAGAATGCTTCGTGAATTTCATGTTGAAGCGAATGTAGGCCGTCCGCAGGTTGCTTACCGTGAGACAATCACACGCTCCGCGGAATCAGATACCAAATACGCCCGTCAGTCAGGCGGTAAAGGTCAATACGGCCACGTTAAAATCTCAATCGAACCCAACCCCGGCAAAGGCTTTGAATTCGTCAACAACATCGTCGGCGGCGCTATTCCCAAGGAATACTTCCCCGCAATTGAAGCAGGCTTCAAAGGCGCAATGCTTTCGGGCGTGCTCGCAGGCTTCAATGTTGTGGACCTCAAAGTAACACTCAACGACGGCTCTTATCACGAGGTTGACTCTTCCGAAATGGCGTTCAAGATTGCCGCGTCAATGGCTCTCAAGGACGCGATGAAGAAAGCGGAACCCGTTCTTATGGAACCCATTATGAAAACGACGGTTATTGTTCCCGACGAATATATGGGTGACGTAATAGGCGATCTGAACTCCCGCCGCGGTCAGGTGCAGGGCACCGAAATGATGCAGGGCGCTGTCCAGATAGAAGCGTCGGTTCCTCTCTCGAATATGTTCGGTTACGCAACGGCGCTGCGCTCAAAGACGCAGGGCAGAGGTCAATATGTTATGGAGCCCAGTTGCTACACGCAGGTTCCCGCTTCAATTTCCGAAAAGATTGTCGGCGACCGCAAAAAATTCGATTAAAAACCATATATTTCAAAAAACACTTGAAATATACGCAATATCTTGTTAAAATATTGTCATGCGCGAGCATGGAGTTAATTAATTTAAACATTATTATGGAGGAAATTACAAATGGCAAAAGAACATTTTAACCGATCCAAACCCCATGTTAACATCGGCACTATCGGCCATGTTGACCACGGCAAAACCACTCTTACAGCTGCTATCACAAAGACCCTCGCTATGAAGGGCGGCGCACAGTATGTTGACTATGCTAACATCGATAAGGCTCCCGAAGAGAGAGAACGTGGTATCACAATCAACACCGCACACGTTGAGTATGAGACAGAAACCCGTCACTATGCTCACGTTGACTGCCCCGGCCACGCCGACTATATCAAGAACATGATTACCGGCGCTGCTCAGATGGACGGTGCTATCCTCGTTATCGCTGCTACCGACGGCCCCATGGCTCAGACAAAAGAGCACCTTCTTCTTGCCCGTCAGGTTGGCGTTCCCTACATCATCGTTTTCATGAACAAGGTTGACCAGGTTGACGACCCCGAACTCCTTGAACTTGTTGAAATGGAAATCCGTGAAACTCTTGACGAGTATGAATTCCCCGGCGACGACACACCCATCATCCAGGGCTCAGCTCTCAAAGCTCTTGAATATGAAGGCGACGACGTTAACGCTCCCGAACTCAAGTGCATCTGGGAACTCATGGATGCTGTTGACACATACATCCCCACTCCCGACCGTAAGGCAGACCTTCCCTTCCTTATGCCCGTAGAAGACGTTTTCACAATCACCGGCCGCGGCACTGTTGCTACCGGCAGAGTTGAGCGTGGACAGCTTAAGACAGGCGAAGAAGTTGAAATCGTTGGTCTTACAGACGAGAAGAGAAAGGTTGTCTGCACAGGTATCGAAATGTTCAGAAAGATCCTCGACTACGCAGAAGCCGGCGACAACATCGGTTGCCTTCTCCGCGGCGTTCAGAGAAACGAAATCGAACGCGGCCAGGTTCTTTCCAAGCCCGGTTCAATCCATCCTTACACCAAGTTCGTAGGTCAGGTCTACGTTCTTACCAAGGATGAAGGCGGACGTCATACTCCTTTCTTCAACAACTATCGTCCTCAGTTCTATTTCAGAACCACTGACGTTACCGGCGTTATCACCCTTCCCGAAGGCACAGAAATGTGCATGCCCGGCGACAACGTTGACATGAACGTTGAACTTATCACCCCCATCGCTATCGAAAAGGGTCTTCGTTTTGCTATCCGTGAAGGCGGCAGAACAGTTGGTTCAGGCGTTGTTATCGACGTAATGGACTAATCTCCGGTTAAAAAACAAAAAATCGAGGCTGTCTTCCGACAGCCTCTTTTTTTTCAGTAAACACCGATTAATTCTTGCGAACGCCTCTCAGCGACATATTGTTTCGCCTGATTTTGTCTCAAAATCTTGAAATACACATATTCCTGCGATTTTTCGACTTCATCAAACAAAAAATCTGTCTGCCGATAGGCACACGCATAATTAAACGGTCTTTACATATTATTTTATAATCAGAATCGTTATTAAACTATATTATTATCCCCACGCAGTAATCTCCGTCAACGCCCGTGATTTTTACATTTATCAGCTCGCCGCATTTATCGGGAGGACAGTCAACCTTTACGGGTGTGTAATTCGCGGTGTATCCGTGGCAGAACCCCTTTGAATACTCCTCCGGCAGAACGCAGACCGTTTTGCCGGTTTGTTTTTTAAGAAAACTCTGCCTTATTATTTCCGCTTCTTCAATAACCTTTTTTGCTCTTCGCTCTTTTTCGGCTTTTTCAACCTGTTCCGTCATTTTCGCGGCGGGTGTGCCGTCCCGCCTTGAATACGGAAAAACATGCACCTTTTCAAAACCGATTTCCTTTACGAAAGCAAGCGATGTTTCAAAATCCTCAGCCGTCTCACCTGGGAACCCGGTCATAAGGTCGGTTGTAATTGTGCAGTCCTCAAAAGCCGAGCGCAGTTTTCTGCACAGCGTTGCGTATTCATCCGTATTATAATGACGGTTCATCTTTTTAAGAGTCTTGTCGCATCCGCTCTGCAACGAAATGTGAAACTGCGGGCAGAATTCTTTTATTTCTTTGAGCTTTGCGATTGTCTCATCCGTAATGTGGTCGGGCTCAAGCGAGCCTAAACGGACTCTTTCAATTCCTTCAATTCTCGCGACGGTCCCGACAGCCTGCGCCATATCCGAGCCGCAGTCAGTGCCGTAAGCCGAGAGATTTATTCCCACCAGCACAATTTCTTTGTATCCGTTTTCAGCGAAGGTTTTCGCTTCCTTTTCTATATCTTCAAGCGGTTTGGAACGCACCCTGCCTCTCGCGTAAGGAATAATGCAGTAGGAGCAGAATCTGTTGCAGCCATCCTCGATTTTAAGCGTAGCCCTCGTGCGCTCGCGGTAAGATGTAACAATATCGCCGCCGAATTTCTCGCCGCTCTTATGCTCCTCAACGGCAAAATCCCTCTGACCGTTTATGTGGTTTTTCAGCAACTCGGGTATTCTGTAATTGAACTTGTTGCCCGTGACGATATCCGCCTCAACGAGCTTTTCGGCGTCGTTCGGGAAAGCCTGCGGCATGCAACCTGTGAGCAGAACAATGCTGTCCGGGTGAAGGCGTTTCATTTTACGCACGGCCTGCCTCGTTTTGCGGTCGCTTTCAGCCGTAACCGTGCAGGAGTTTATGATGTAAACATCCGCCTCCTCGTCGGGACCGACTATTTCGTAGCCCGCCGTTTCAAGCCTTTTTGAAACAGCCTCGCTTTCATATTGATTGACCTTGCAGCCGAGAGTGATAATCGCAGCCTTCATCCTTTCACCGCCTTTCCGCCGTTTATTATATAATAAAAAAGAAATATAATCAATAAATATTGAAAATACGCGGTTTCTATGGCACATTACACAGTAATAATCTTTATAATCAACAAAATTTTTGTTTTATTATTGTTGCATTATTTTGACATTTAGGGTAAAATATCTCTAACTGTGAAAGTGTAACTTTCACCATTCAGACTAATCAACGAACGAAGGTAATATCAGATGTCCTTTAAACTTAACTTCTCATACGCGGGCGATTTCGCGAAGGATGAAAACATCGCTTCAATGGCGGGCGAAATTGCGGACGCACACAATAAAATTCACAACGGAACGGGCCTCGGCAGCGGTTTCCTCGGCTGGGTTGACCTTCCCGTAAATTACGATAAAGAGGAATTTGACAGAATCAAAAAAGCGGCTGAAAAAATCCGCGGCAATTCAGAGGTTCTTATAGTTCTCGGCATCGGCGGTTCATATCTCGGAGCGAGAGCCGCGATAGAGTTTGTTTATTCAAACAACTACAATCTCATCAAAAAAGACGCCCCCAACATTTATTTCGGAGGCAACACCGTCAGCTCATCGGCAATTTACGAACTCATCAGTCTGTGCGAAGGCAAAGATTTCTCGGTAAATGTCATCTCCAAATCCGGCACGACCACCGAGACCGCCGTCGCTTTCAGAATTTTCAGAAAACTCATTGAAGAAAAATACGGCAAAGAAGAGGCGAAAAACCGCATTTTCGTCACGACAGACCGTCAGAAAGGCGCTCTCAAAAGCGTAGCGGATAAAGAAGGCTACCAGACATTTGTCGTTCCCGACAATATCGGCGGCAGATTCTCCGTCCTTACCGCTGTAGGTCTTCTTCCCCTCGCCGTCGCGGGTCTCGATATCGACGCTCTTATGCAGGGCGCGGCGGAAGCTAGAGAGGAATACTCAAACGAAAATCTTCTGCAAAACGACTGCTACAAATACGCGGCTTTGAGAAATCTTCTTTACAGAAACGGCAAAAAGATTGAAATGCTCGCCGCCTACGAGCCATCAATGGCTCTTATGTGCGAGTGGTATAAACAGCTTTTCGGCGAGAGCGAAGGCAAAGAAGGCAAAGGCATCTTCCCCGCTTCCGCGATTTTCTCAACCGATCTGCATTCTCTCGGCCAGTATATCCAGCAGGGCGAAAGAACTCTGTTCGAAACCGTTCTCTGGTTCAATATTCCCAAATATGATGTGCAGATAGAAGAAGACGCCACCAATGAAGACGGTCTCAATTATCTCGCGGGCAAAAACGCGAGTTTCGTAAACCGCAAGGCTTTCGAGGGTACAGTCCTCGCCCACGCGGACGGCGGAGTACCCAACATAGTTGTTGAAATGGATTACGCGGACGAGCGCTCGCTCGGTCACCTTATCTATTTCTTCGAAAAGGCCTGCGGAATTTCGGGCTACCTTCTCGGAGTAAATCCGTTTGACCAGCCCGGCGTTGAAAGCTACAAAAAGAATATGTTTGCGCTTCTGGGCAAGCCCGGCTATGAAGACGCCAGGGCGGAGCTTGAAGCAAGAATCAAGTAAACGAAGGAGGACAAACATAATGATTACTCTTATTCTCGGCCACAAAGGTTCAGGCAAAACAAAAACTCTCATCAACTGCGTAAACTCAGCGGTTGAATCATCGAACGGCAATGTTGTCTGTGTTGAGAAGGAAAGACTCCTCACCTATGACATCGATTCAAGAGCCCGCCTCGTTGAAACCGACCATTACGGCGTAAGCGGCTATGAAGCGTTTTACGGCTTCCTTTCGGGCATTGTCGCGGGCGACTACGACATAACCGATATGTTTATCGACGCCACACTGAGAATCGGCGGAAGAGATTACGAAGAACTCGCCTCTTTCCTCGAAAAGGTTGACAAACTCAGCGGTATAGCGGGAATCGACTTCACATTCACCGTTTCGGCGGATGAAAGCGAACTGCCCGAAAAAATCTTCGCTTTTTGCAAGAAAAACTGAATTTTTTGTTGACAAACAGGCACTCTGAATATATAATGTTCTGTGCGTGATTTCAGATAATTATGATTATTGATCTTGAATCCATCTTTAATGTCGAAGGTCTTTCGGCTGACCTTGACTATGAAATCGATATGTCCGGCGAAGAACTTGACGGCGCTTTTCCGTTTAAAACGCCTGTCAGAGTCAGAGGCAGAGTAGCCAACACAACCGGAATTGTCGAAATTAACGCCGAAGCGTCTTATGAACTTACTATGCCGTGCAGCAGATGCGCGCAAGAAACGGTTCATAAGATGTCAACAGAGATTTACCACACCCTTGTGCGTCAGGTCGAAAACGAAAACAACGACGATTTTCTGACCGTCACCGATTTACGCTATGACCTTGACCCGCTTGTGCGCGAAGACATTTTGCTTTCAATGCCTTACAAGTTTCTGTGCAGTGATGATTGCAAAGGTCTCTGCCCGAAGTGCGGTAAAAATCTCAATGAAGGACCATGCAGCTGCAAGCCCGAAACGGATCCCCGTCTTGAGGCGCTGAGACAGCTTTTGGATAATAATGAGTAAATTAACCCGAAGGGTTTGCTTAAGACCGGTTAAGGAGGTGCTTTAAAATGGCAGTCCCCAAGAGAAGAGTTTCCAAGGCAAGAAAAAACAAGAGACGCTCAAACGTATGGAAGATGGATGCTCCCGTGCTTGAAAAGTGCTCAAATTGCGGCGAACTCAAAAGAGCTCACAGACTTTGCCCGTCCTGCGGCTATTACAACGGCAGACAGGTAGTAGTTGTTGAGGAAGACTGATTTGTTTTAAAAAAACAATCTGAAAAGAATATAAGGCAGGTATTCAACCTGCCTTTTTTCTTTTTATCTGTTATTGTATTTTTCAACCGCCGAGTGCGCGCACAGCGCAAGCAGATTTAAATATTCATCAGGCACGCCTTCAACCCGGTAACCGTTGTCTGTAATATTTCTGCCTGTTATCGTTTCGTAAAAACACGCGCCCGCAAGATAACATCCCAGAACGCTCGCGTGATAACCGTCTTCGGCTGTAAGCATATCCCTGAGATTCGTCTGCCTCGCGAACTGAAAAGCGAGTCCGCAGGGAATAACTCCGTCAACATCGGTGTTGATTTTCGCAATCTCAACGGCGCGGTTTATGCAGTCAAACATCGTGTCAGTATTATTTGAGTATTTCGCGAAGCCTTCATTTGAGGTGCCTTTGTCATAAGCCCAGGTCTGATGTATTAACACCTTTGCCTTCGGAGCCGTCATCCTGACATAGGCGGTAAGTTCCTCAATGTAAGGCGACCAGCTTTCCTCAATGCCCGAGAGCGAGCTTACCTGCTGCAGCGTTACGACATCCCAGTCCTCGTCCTCAAGCGGCTCAAACAGAGCCACGCCGCCGGCGCGGTTCATAACCGTCTCGCCGGGCAGATATATCTGATATTCATACGCCTCTTTTTCGCTCTTCATATTCTCCCAGTGCGTCTCCAGCGAACAGGCGGGAATATATAAATTGCACAGCATAAAATCGTCGCGGCCGTCCGCCTTCATCATACCCGGCAGAAATGTTTGCGCGTTTTGCGAAAAACTGTTGCCTATTGAAAGAACATTCATTGTGCTTCAACCTCTTCATCGGGCTTCTGAGCGTATTTTTTGCCGAAAAGAATTTTCTCTCTGTTCTGCGGGCAGTGCCTCTCAATAAGCGCGAACATAACAACAATCATAAGCTCGTAAGGCACAGGACAGAATTCGCCGGGATTTACAAGCGACATCAGAAACATACCGATATATGAAATAAAAACGGCGAGCGAGAAGTATGTTATCTTGCTCCAGAAAATAATGTTGCGTCTGATGAACTGATATCCGAACGCGAGAATACCGAGCGAGCCGAAACTGCCGATAACCTGGAAAGGCGCCGAGTGATACCAGTTAGCCGCGAACTTCCTTGACGGGTAAATGTCGCGGTTGCCCATATAGCCGATTCCTCTGCCGAAAACAGGGCAGGCTCTGAAGTCCTCGACGGCTCTGCGTATAAAGCCCGTGCGGGGGTCCTTGTTAATCATATCGGAGTCAAAACGGCTTATTGTCTTTGAAATAAAAGTGATTATGTCGCCCGCGTAGATAATCACCGCGAAACCGCATACAGTCAGAATAAGTAAGGTTTTTATCCTGTTCTTCTTGTCGGCGTAGATTATATAAATGCAACAAAGCATAAACTCGACCGCGCCGAAAAGCAGACCGCCGCGCGAGCTCGTAAGCGCCAGGCAGGGCATTGTGATAAAAGCGGGAATAATGTAAAAATAGTTTTTCAGCGAAAGATAAAAAACGAACGGCATCGTCAGAATGATAAATGTCGAAACATTGTTTCTCCACTGAGGCTCGAGAATGGAACGCGAAGCGATTACATCCTTTATGTTGATTGCGTAGTGCATAATAACCATAAGGCAGGAAAACAGGCACACAATAAACATTATATATGAAAATGTCCTGTGAATAACAACCTTATCCGAACTTTCAAGATAAGAGTATGCGATAATGTAAACAAGCGCCATGGCCGCGCCGAGACCGACAATATAATAAAGAGAGGTCAGCGAGAAATACTCCTTCGCGCTGATACTCCCGATTCCGCCGAGAGTTACCGCGACAGTGACTGCAAGAAGGCTCCAAATTGTCGAGCCGACCTTTACGGGCTTCGGGTAAAGAATAAAATGCGCGATTATCGTGAGCACCACGAACGGCGCGACGGGAGCGAGCTTTATGTAAGTGTCAAACGAGTCAAAACACTTGATCATTATCGCGCTCGCCAGCAGGAAGGGCAGGGTGGTTGAAATAAGTTCGTCGCTTACAATAAGGTTGAATATTACAATCAGAACAAAAACAAGAATACCGTAATACTCCGTGCCCGTGACCGTGATAACACAGGCGAGAAGCAGCAGAGCGAACATATACGGCTTTGAGAGTAACGCGTTTCGCAGAGCGTCAAGCCTCGCGAGACTCTTTTCGCTTTTCGCGATAAATCCGAACCTTTCCATCGGGTCGCCTCCTTCCGTGAGATTTATATCTATAAAATAATACAATAATACTGCTGTGTTTTCAAGTGCAGAAGGCAAATTATTACAAATATATGAATTTTAAAAAAAGGTCTTGATTTTTTGAAAAAATGTATTACAATATGATTTAGCACTTGAAGGCATCGAGTGCTAAAAACAAGATTTTCACTGCCGTCAGACCTGACGGCAATGGATACATATCATTTTTTGGAGGTAATTATTATGACCATCAGACCGCTTGCAGACAGAGTTGTAGTTAAGGCTGTCGAGGTTGAAGAAACAACAAGCAGCGGAATCATCCTTTCCGCATCGGCGCAGGAAAAACCGCAGGTAGCCGAAGTAGTGGCAGTAGGCCCCGGCGGAATGATTGACGGCAACGAAGTCAAAATGTATGTCAAAGTCGGCGACAAAGTTATAACCGGCAAATATTCAGGCACGGAAGTCAAGCTCAACAAAGAGGAATACACAATAGTCCGTCAGAGCGACATCCTTGCGGTTGTAGAATAATACAGGGAGGCAATTGAAATGGCAAAACAGATTATTTACGGTGAAGAAGCCCGCAAGGCTCTTCAGGCAGGTATTGACAAACTTGCGAAC
Organism: Oscillospiraceae bacterium; assembly: GCA_902787025.1. GTDB lineage: Bacteria > Bacillota > Clostridia > Oscillospirales > Acutalibacteraceae > CAG-177. The sequence goes on from CADAER010000007.1 coordinate 23,206, forward strand.
ACAGTCAAAATCACACTCGGCCCCAAGGGCAGAAATGTTGTTCTTGATAAAAAATACGGCGCGCCCCTTATCACCAACGACGGCGTTACAATAGCGAAAGACGTCGAACTCGAAGATCCCTTCGAGAATATGGGCGCACAGCTCGTAAAGGAAGTCGCGACAAAAACAAACGATGTCGCGGGCGACGGCACAACAACTGCAACCCTTCTCGCCCAGGCTCTTGTCAGAGAGGGTATGAAAAATGTCGCCGCGGGTGCAAACCCGATGGTAGTCAAAAAGGGTATCGCGAAGGCTGTTGACACAGTAGTCGCTTCAATCAAGGCTAACGCTAAGCCCGTCGCGAATTCAAAAGATATCGCGAGAATCGGCACAATTTCATCAGGCGACGAGGAAGTCGGCAAATTCATAGCCGACGCTATGGATAAAGTAACCTCCGACGGCGTTATCACTGTTGAGGAAAGCAAAACAGCGACAACCTACGCCGAGGTTGTTGAAGGTATGCAGTTCGACCGCGGCTATATTTCCCCTTATATGGTAACCGATACCGATAAGATGGAAGCCGTAATCGACGACGCTTACATCCTTATCACAGACAAGAAGATATCCGCTATTCAGGATATTCTTCCTCTTCTTGAGCAGATTATCAAAATGGGCGGCAAGCTCGTTATCATCGCAGAGGATGTCGAAGGCGAAGCTCTTTCAACCATCCTTGTAAACAAACTGCGCGGCGTGTTCACCTGCGTATGTGTCAAGGCTCCCGGCTTCGGTGACAGACGCAAGGAAATGCTTCAGGATATCGCGGCTCTCACAGGCGGCGAAGTTATCACCGCGGACCTCGGCCTTGAACTCAAAGACGCTCAGGTTGCCCAGCTCGGCAGAGCCCGTCAGGTCAAGGTTTCCAAAGAGAACACAATCATTGTTGACGGCTCGGGCGCAAAGGATGACATCGCTTCAAGAGTCAACCAGATAAAATCCCAGCTTGAAACAACCACATCCGATTTCGACAGAGAAAAGCTTCAGGAACGCCTCGCGAAACTTTCGGGCGGCGTAGCGGTCATCAAAGTCGGCGCGGCTACCGAAACCGAAATGAAAGAGAAGAAGCTCCGCATTGAAGACGCTCTCGCGGCAACAAAGGCAGCCGTTGAAGAGGGTTGCGTGGCAGGCGGCGGCGTAGCGCTTCTCAACGCTATCCCCGATGTCAAAGCTCTTTATGACAGCGCTGAAGACGCAGACGAAAAGACGGGCATCAGCATAGTTCTCAAAGCTATTGAAGAGCCCATCCGTCAGATAGCGGCAAACGCGGGCCTCGAAGGTTCTGTTGTTGTCAACACAATCCTCGCTTCGAAGAAGAACGGCTACGGCTACAACTTCGCGGCTGACAAATACACCGATATGGCAAAAGCCGGCATCCTTGACCCCGCAAAGGTTACCCGTTCCGCTATTCAGAACGCGGCATCCGTAGCGGCGATGGTTCTCACAACAGAGAGCCTTGTTACCGACAAGCCCGATCCCGCGGCGGACGCGGCAAACGCGGCGGCAATGGCGGCTGCAAGCCAGGGCGGAATGTATTAATCACAAATAAAAATCAAAGCCACCTCTGCGGAGGTGGCTTTTTCTTATGCGAATTTGTTTGTCAATTAATTGTAGCCTTACCCGCAAACGACGCCGCCGATACAGACGAGCCCGCGGGAGTCATCTGAGCGAAACTTTCGTCTGCCGATGATGTCGAACCGCAGAAGCCTATTGAGCCGTCGCTGAGAACGCAGGCATCCAGAATCTTGTCGGCATCACTGCCGCCGAAAGCGAGCATATTCTGCACGGAGCCGAGAGAACTCATTGTGCAGATGAAAGTGTCATAATCGCCCGCGCCCGGCATAGTCGCGAAATCGCGGTTTGTGGAGTTGGTATATCCCACAAGAACATAACCGTTTGAGACGGGAACAATATCCGTGACGAAATCGGCATAGAAGCCGACAAGAACGGAAAGCCATCTGACCGAGCCGTCGTTGCCGAGAGCGACAACCGCGCCGTCCGCGGTGCCGGGATTGCCGCCGTTGTAAACGGAACTGAATGTTCCGAGACAGCCGAGATTGTTTTCTTCGGTGGGAGCAGCGGCTGAGTAGTAACCCGCGACCACGCACCCGCCGTTATTGTCCGCTGTAACAGAAGTCATTTTTGTAGCGGACGACGAGCAGAGAGTCTGCTTCCACTGTTCGCTTCCGTTTGCGGAGTATTTTACAATAAGAGTCTTCATACCGCCGATATCATTGTTCGGAATTGAGGCGAAATCCAGGTCGGCTTTGTTTAATATGGTTGAGGTGAAAATATCACCGTTGTCCGCTGCCGCCACACCCTCAACACAGGCGTATTTTGAACTCGTCATCTGTTTCTTCCACAAAATCTCCGAACAGTCGCCGTCCTTGAATTTTATAAGAACGGCGGAGGACTGACCTCCCTCGTTGATTTTCGGAATGTCTGAAAAATCACCGTCGGTTGATTTTGAAATACCGCCGACAACCACTCCTCCGTCGGGGCAGGAGGCGACGCTGTAAAGCAAGTCTCCGCCTGTTCCGCCGAAAACCTTTTCCGAAAGCTTTTCGCCGTCCGCGCTGTATCTTACAATAAGACAGTCGCCCGAGCCTTTTCCTTCCGTCTGACCGAATGTATAGCCCGCGGCGATAATTGAGCCGTCGCCGAGCACGGCAACATCGCTGAACGCCACTGAATCGTCGTCCGAAACGCTGTCACTCCACACAACCAATCCGTCAGCGCCGTATCTGACAATATCCGCTTCCGATGAAGAGTCGTTGACCGAAGAGCCCGCGACGACCATACCGCCGTCCGCGGTTGCCGCCATCGATGAAAGAGCGGAATTGCTGTTTTTAAAGCCTTTGAGCCAGTCGGAACTGAGTGTCTGACCTCCGTCCAAAGGAATCGAAAAATCAAAATCCTTTACCCATTTACCCTTCGCGAAATCTCTTGCCCTGAAAAGAATTTCGCTTTCATAAACCTCAACAATGTAGCCTATGCCGGGTCCCGCGTAATCGCAGTCCTTGTTCTTGATGCAAAGCGAGGGCAGGTTTACCATGTTGAGCCCGTCAAGCTTTTCGTAGGTGTATCTGCCGAAGCCTGTATGCAGATGCCCGGTGATGAAAACAACATTGTCATAAGCAGTCAGAATCTCCTTGAGAGCGTCGCTCTGCTCTCCTATGCTGCCCGCCGAGTCAATGGGGCTGCCCCAGGTGTCGGGCAGACCGTGTGTATCTTTCAGCGGCTGGTGCGCAATAACAAAAACGGGTTCACCGTCCGCCTCGTCAAGTTCGCTTTTCAGCCAGCTGAGCTGTTCGTCGCTTAAATAAGATTCCTCAAATTCCGTTCTGTCTGAACCCAGAACGATGAATTTATAACCGTTTACCGTTTCCGAAAAATGGAAGCAGTCCATACTGTCCTCGCCGTTGAGAGCGTTCGCAAACGCGAAAAATCTCTCCGATGCCTGTTCGTAAGACCTCAACCTGATGTCGTGGTTGCCCTCTGCGAGAATATAGCGCGTGTCAATGCCCGAAAGCCCGTCGTAAACCAGCTGGAATTCTTCCTCCATACCGTTTTCGACAATATCGCCCGCCACAAGAACCGCGTCAAGCGGAAATTCTGCATTGTGAAGGTCTTCCATAGCCTCGCAGAAAACGGGATATCTTGAAAGAAGATAATTCGAAACCTGAGGGTCGGCAAGGGCCGCGAACACAAGTTTTACCTCGTTTTCGTTCACGGGCTTAATCGGCTCCTCAGTCGAAGGCGGAATTATCGGCGCGAAAAGCGAAATGTAAGCCGAAAGAATAAAAGATAAAATCTTGAAAATTATTTTTGAGAACACATTGTCAAGCAGCATTTTTCTCTTCCTTTCAGAACAAAAAACAATCTTGTTATTCAAAATATATCATTATTTGAAAACACTGTCAAATTACATTTTTCTTGTAAAAAAATATAAAATAGTGTAAAATATAATGAAATGCTTTTGGAGGTTAATGCCTTGAAAAACGTAATTTCCGACCTTGAGCCGAAAGGCGTAATGAAATATTTCGAACAGCTTTCCGCCGTGCCGAGAGGCTCGGGCAGAACGCAGGCGGCAACTCAGTTCTGCGTTGATTTCGCGAAAGCGCACTCCCTTGAATATTATACCGACAAAACGGGCAATGTCGTCATTTACAAAAAAGCTTCGTCCGGCTGTGAAAACAGCGAGCCCGTCATTATTCAGGGGCATCTCGATATGGTCTGTGAAAAGGCGCCCGGCGTCGATTTCGACTTTGAAACCGAAGGTCTTAAACTCGCCGTTGACGGCGATTTCATAAACGCTTCGGGCACGACCCTCGGCGGCGATGACGGAATTGCCGTCGCAATGGCTCTCGCCGTGCTTGAAAGCGATTCAATAAAACATCCTCCGATAGAAGCCGTCTTCACCGTCGACGAGGAAACGGGAATGACAGGCGCGACTGAGATTGACACCTCTGTTCTCAAGGGCAGAAGAATGCTCAACATCGACTCCGAAGAGGAGGGGACTCTGCTTGTAAGTTGCGCGGGCGGAGTGAGAGCGGATGTTATGTTCAAGGCAAACACCATCCCTGCGCAGGGAACCGCCTATTCCGTCAGAATATCGGGCCTTCACGGCGGTCATTCGGGCACGGATATAAACAAGGGCTATCTCTCCGCGAACAAGCTTATGGGCGAAGCGCTTTCCGCCCTTTTTGAAAAGAATAATATCCGTCTGTGCTGCATAAACGGCGGCACGGTGGATAACGCCATAACACGCGAATGTATTGCGGTTGTCAAAACCCGTGACACCGACGCGTTTGAGTATGAAACCGAAAAAATAATAAAGGAATTCAGCCGGAAATACAGCAGCGCCGAACCGGGTCTGCTCCTGACTTATTTACCCTGCGATCTGCCCGACGAATCCTTCGACACAGACTCAACAAAGTCCGTTATCCGCCTCCTCAATGAACTGCCGCAGGGCGTTGTTTCAATGAGCAAAAACATTGAGGGAATGGTTGAAACATCGCTGAATATGGGCGTGGTTAAAACAGAGGAACACGCCGTAACCTTTGTTATGGCTCTGCGAAGCGGAATCGACTCGGAAAAAGAAGAACTGCTTGAATCCGTGAAAAGAACCGCGGCGGCTCACGGCGCGTCTGTAAGAACGCACAGCGATTATCCCGCCTGGGAGTTTGTCGAAAACTCGCCTTTGCAGAAAGTAATGACGGATGTCTATTACAGGCAGACGGGCAAAGAAATGAATGTTACGGCAATCCACGCGGGGTTGGAGTGCGGAATTTTCTGCGGCAAGATAAAAGGGCTTGACTGCGTGTCGTTCGGCCCCGATATTTTTGATATTCACACCCCCGATGAGCGCCTTTCAATTTCATCTGTTCAGAGAGTATGGAATTATCTGCTCGCGGTCCTCGAAGAGCTCAGCGGCAAACCGTCCCCGGCTGCGAAGGCAAAAAAGAAAAAACGCACGGAAAGAAAAGCTCATACGGCACAGAACAACAAGACGGGAGCAAAGTTCACTTCGTTTGAAAAAACCGGCATAATTCTTTTCTTTACCGGATTGCTTCTGATGACATTCCTTATCCTCATTTCAAAAGGAACAATCAAAAAGCCGGTTTCGAGATATCACTATAAAAATGCCGTCGCGTTTATTGAAATCGGAAATTATGAAGCGGCATACAAAGAACTGGACTGCTACACAACCGAGGAACTGGAAATAATCGACGACGCCTACGCCCTTTATAAAATCTGCCTTTCGCACAGAGAATATGAGAAGGGCGATCTTGAAGAAGCGCTTGATGATTACAAAAGCGGCGACAGACTCCTCCGTTTCCAGAGTCCCGAGGCATTAAGCGAAATAAAGGAATACGGCAGTAAGGTCGAGGAGGAATACAAATCTTCTTCAAGGCGCGAATATTCCGAACGGCAGTCCCGCCTGGAAAAAGACAGAGAGTGGGAATCGAGCAAAAAAGCGCGCGAAAGCTCCGAAGCCGCGGAGCGTTCCGAAAGGGAAAAAACAACCGAAACAACCAAGGAGCGTTACACAGCTCCTCTTGTTATTTACGATACAACAAGAAAAAGATACTATTACGAAGAAACAACCACAACAAAAAAATACAACTCGTATGATTACGATTATGATGACTTCGATGTCGACGGATTCAGCGACGCCGAAGATTTCTACGACTGGTATTACGACGATTTCTACGATTTTGAAGAAGCCGAAGAGTATTTCAACGACTATTATTGATATGTTTACCATTAATCTTGAAAACATAATAAAACAGTAGTATAATATAAAGGTTAAAAGAAAGGCGGGTTAATATGAAAACTGCAAAAAGATTATTATCGGTTTTTATCGCTTTCATTATGGTTCTCTCAGTCTGCCCCGTGATATACGCGGGCGATGCGCAACCGAAGGAATCCGCCGCTTTTACCGATGATGATTTTCTCACCGCGAAGGGCAGAGACATCGTCAACAAAAAGGGCGAAAAGGTCGTTCTCAAAGGTGTCAATCTCGGCGCCTGGCTTATCTGGGAGGACTGGATAAACAATTACGAAGAGGTCTCCGACTGCTTCGAAGCATACGAAACGCTTGTTGAGCGCTTCGGCGAAGAGAAGGCATACGCCCTTATTCATAAATATGAAGACAATTTCATCACCGAATACGACCTCGATAACATAAAATCACTCGGCTTCAACTGTGTGCGCGTGCCGTTCTGGTTCCGCAATTTCTATTATGATGACGGCGGAAGAAAAATTCTGGACGAAAACGGCGAGTGGGATTTCTCCCGCCTTGACTGGATTGTTGACGAGTGTTCCGAACGCGGCATATATGTCGTTCTCGATATGCACGGAGCGGTCGGCTATCAGAGCGACGCTCCCCACAGCGGAAAAACAAAATCGGTCGGTCTTTATGACAAAACCGAACAGGGCGAACAATACCGCAAATGGACAAACGAGCTCTGGACCGCGATCGCAACAAGGTTTAAAGGCAACCCGGCGGTAGCGATGTATGACCTTCTCAACGAGCCTATGTGCGATTGCGACTGCACCGAAATCCGCAGAAGAATAAACAACGAATACATTTACGACATTCTTTATAAAACCGTTCGCGCGGTTGATGAGGACCACCTCATCACGGTTGAATGCATCTGGACCCCGCTGGCAGTTCCCCACGCCTTCACAAAGGGTTGGAAGAATATGGTCTATCAGGTGCATTTCTATCAGAATTCCGACTTTATCTTCAACCTTTTCGTTTATCTCACAAGAATATATTTCGCCGATGTGCCTATGCTTATGGGCGAGTTTTATCCGCTCGGCACAACCACCTGGGCGAACTGTCTGAAAACCCTCAACAACTGCAATTTCAGCTGGCTTCTCTGGACCTACAAGGCAACAGGACATCTTATGTGGGAGAGCGACTGGTGCATTGAAGGCAGTAAAGACGGCTTTGAAAGAGCAAAACTCAAAACCGACAGTTATGAGGAAATCGCCCGCAAATGGGGCGAAGACATAAGAACCGAAAACGGATTTCAGGATTCGGGACATTATTCAAGAGATGTAAAAGATTTCATCTGAACGGAGCGCTTATGCAGAACCACAACCATCAAAAGAAAATAGCGCTGATAAACGACTACACGGGCTTCGGACGCTGTTCCGTCTCCGTGCAGCTGCCGCTTATCTCCGCGCTTAAAGTTCAGTGCTGTCCGCTTCCCACTTCCGTTCTCTCAAACCATACGGGCTTTGACTCCTTCCAGTTCACCGATTTCACCCCCTATATGCAGGGCTATATTGACGAGTGGCAGAAACTCGGTCTTGAGTTTTCGGGCATCTGCACGGGCTTTCTCGGTTCCGCGGCGCAGATAGCGATTGTGCGGGAGTTTATCGAACGCTTCGGCGGCAAAAACACAATAACGGTAATTGATCCCGTTATGGGCGATTACGGCAAAACCTATTCCACATATACCCCCGAAATGTGCGAGAAAATGAAGGAACTCACCGCTTTCGCGAACATTCTCACGCCCAATCTTACCGAAGCGTGCATTCTTCTTGACGAGCCATACAATGAAAAAATCAAGGCTGAAAAGGTTGAGAAATACGCCGTCGCCCTCTCGGAGCAGGGCCCCGAAAAGGTAGTCATTACTGGAATACGGCAGGGCAGTTACATAGCGAATTTCTGCTATGAAAAAGGCGGAGCGGTCCATATTATCAGAACACATAAAATCGGCACCTCGCGCTCGGGCACGGGCGATGTCTTCTCGGCGATAGTCGCCGCCGACGCGGTAAACGGAGTTGAGTTTTCCGTCTCCGTGCGCAAGGCGTCGTCATTTATTAGCCGGTGCATTAAAAAATCAATCGAACTTGACATTCCTCTCACAGACGGCGTCTGCTTTGAGGAGGTTCTCCATTCGCTCAGATAAGGAAGTGCTTAAATGAATAAATCAATGTGCATTGCGTATAAAGTCCACAACAATCTTTATATCAATCTTACAAACCGCTGCTCGTGCGCCTGCGTTTTCTGCCTCAGGCAGACGATGGATAAGGTGGGCGAATCAGACTCTCTCTGGCTTGAACACGAGCCCTCTTACGAGGAGGTTATCGACGCTCTCGGCAAGCAGAATATGGATGACTACAACGAAGTAGTTTTCTGCGGTTTCGGTGAACCGACGGAGCGTTTCGACCTGCTTATAAAGGTTGCAAAATACATTAAAGAGAATTATAATAAACCGATAAGGATAAACACCAACGGTCAGGGCAATCTCATAAACGGGCGCAATATCGAGCCTGAAATGAAAGGGCTTATCGACACACTCTCCATAAGCCTGAACACGCCCGACGCGGACCGCTACTATGAACTCGTGCGCAGTAAATTCGGCAGAGACGCGTTTTTTGCAATGCTCGACTTTGCCCGCGATGCCGCGAAATATGTGCCGAACGTAGTTCTCACAACCGTTGACACAACCCTCACAAAAGAGGAGGAGGCACAATGCGCCGGAATCTGTAAAGAACTCGGCGTTACCTACCGCATAAGACCCTGGGAAAGTTAAATACAAATCAGAAAGATTATATTTATACGGAGGAATTGTTATGGCAGGAGCAAGAGAATACATAATCGAATTCGGCAACACACCGTTTGAGGAATACCCGTTCTGTGACGCGGACGCCCTCGTCCTTTGCCAGATTTTCTATATGCCGCTCGAAAGAGTTGTTTCGAACTCCTTCGAGAAAGCGCCCGTCGCTCTTCCCGACGCGGCAAACGAGCTTTTCAATATGATGGGCGGCAAATACAGAAAGCTCGGCCTGATGATTCCCAAAGACGCGAGCAAAAACATTATGCTTATGGCTGCCCGCAAAAGATACGCTGATGTTAAAATTCAGGCTGTCGAGGAAGTCTTCAGCGTGAATCCCGCCATACAGTATGCGGCAGGCACATTTATTATGCCCGACGGAACGGCCGTTGTGGTTTTCAGAGGCACGGATGACACAATCTCGGGCTGGAAGGAAGACCTTGACATTTTAATCAAAAAAGGCACTCCCTCTTACGGCTACGCGCAGGAATATGTTGAAAAACTCGCGAAGGCGCACAAGGGCAATATTATGCTTTGCGGTCACTCGAAAGGCGGCAATATAGCCCTTCGCACCGCAATTACCGTAAACAAGAAAATAAGAAGCAGAATAAGCGGCGTCTATAATTTTGACGGTCCCGGCTATTACAGCAGCTCCGTTCTCAACACGGCGGCTTATGATGAGATTCTGCCCGTCTATAAACATTTCGTTCCCAGCGGCTCAATGATAGGAATGATGCTCGCCCACGATTATGATTACCAGGCGGTAGCCAGCACCATGCATATAGGCGCTTTCCAGCACGATCTCGGCACTTGGAAAATAAGCGAAGGCGAACTCGAAAAGGTTGCCGATACCGACAAGCTGTCAAAACTCACCGACCTGATTTTCGCCGAAATCTGCTCGGGCATTGATTTCAATTTCTGCGAAGCACTCGACGATGTTTTCACTTCTGTCATCGACGGCATAGACAAAATCACACTGACCGAATTCGCGAGCCATCCGCTCAACTCAATAGCGGGCGGAATCAAAGCGTTTGTCAATGTTTCACCCGAAATCAAATCGCAGGCAAAACAGGCGGTTACGGGCGCGGGCGGAGCGCTCAAAAAGGCTTACGGTGAACTGAAAAACGGCGAAATCCCCTCAATCACAAGCCTTCTCTACGCGAAATAATAAAAACCCAACAATAAGGAAAGTCCTATGAGTAAGACCTTTCAGAAAAAAATCGAAGAAATCTACCCGCAGCTGTCAAAAAGCCACAGACGCATAGCGGACTACATAAAAAACAACTATGAAAAAGCCGCGTTTATGACCGCGGCAAAACTCGGCGAGGCTGTCAATATCAGCGAATCCACAGTCGTGCGTTTCGCTTCCGCTCTCGGCTACAAAGGTTATCCGGGCCTGCAGAAGGCACTCCAGGAAACGGTCCGCAGTCAGCTTAACAGCGTCCAGCGTATGGCTGTTACCGCAGGCAGAGTCGGCGAAGGCGATATGGTCGACACGGCCCTGTCCGCCGATATCGAAATGATAAAAGCCACCCGCGAATCCGTCTCCCGTGAGGCGTTTGCGGGCAGTGTTGACGCAATAAATAAAGCGGAGAGAATATTCATTTTAGGCGCGAGGAGCGCCGCCTCTCTCGCAAACTTCACCGCGTTTTATATGAATCTCGTCTATGACAATGTCACCCTTGTCGACACATCAGGCACGGGCGAAATGTTTGACAAGCTTTACAGAATAACAGACAGAGATGTCTGCATAGCGATAAGCTTTCCCCGCTATTCAAACCAGACTCTCGACGCCCTGCGCTTCGCGGCGGAAAGAGACGCTTCCATTATCTCAATAACCGACAGCGAAACATCCCCCATAGCGCAGTATGCGACCTATCTTTTAACAGCGAAAAGCAGTATGGTCTCTTTTGTCGATTCCCTTGTTGCTCCGCTGAGCCTCATCAACGCTCTCATAGCCGAGGCGGCAAGCGAAAAAAGCGACCGCGTTTACAAAAATCTTATGACTCTTGAAAACATCTGGCAGGAATACGGCGTTTACAGAACAGACGGCGGGGAGGAATCCCCGTGAAAACGCAGCTGCTTGTCATAGGAGCGGGCGCGGCAGGGCTTATGGCCGCCGGCACCGCGGCGCAGTGCGGAGTTGACACTGTCCTTCTTGAACGCAACGAACGGCCTGCCCGCAAGGTCATGATTACCGGCAAAGGCAGATGCAATGTCACAAACGCCTGCTCATCCCTTCAGAATTTGATAGCAAATGTCCCCGTAAACGGCAGATTCTTATACAGCGCTTTCTCACGCTTTATGCCGTCGGACACCGTTGATTTCTTCGAGAGCAGGGGAGTCCCTCTCAAAAAAGAGAGAGGCAACAGAGTTTTTCCCGTTTCCGATAAAGCCGTCGATATTGTTGACTGTCTTGTCTCCTTCGCCGAAAAAAGCGGCGTGAAGATAATAAACGGCAGAGCGGCGGAATTAATCATCGAAGACGGCAGTGTCAGAGGGATCAGAACCGAAGACGGTGCTGAAATCCGTGCTGAAAAAGTCATTGTCGCGACAGGCGGAGTTTCATATCCGCAGACAGGCTCGACAGGTGACGGATACACTCTCGCTCAGCAGGCGGGTCACACGGTTGTTCCCGTAAAGCCCTCCCTTGTGCCGCTCGAAGCGCACGAAGGCTTCTGCACCGATCTTATGGGGCTTTCTTTACGCAATATTGCAATAAAGGTTTACGATACAAAAAGAAGCAACAAAGTAATATACGAAGATTTCGGCGAAATGCTTTTCACTCATTTCGGAGTGTCCGGCCCCGTGATTTTATCCGCGAGTTCACATCTGCGGGAAATGGAACGCGGCAGATATAAAATCGGCATAGATTTAAAACCCGCTTTAAGCGAAGAACAGCTTGACGCGAGAATCCTGCGTGATTTTTCGGAGAATATAAACCGCAATTATATCAACGCGCTCAATTCCCTTCTTCCGAAAAAACTCGTTCCCGTAATAGTTAAACTCAGCAAAATTCCCATGGCGACAAAGGTTAATCAGATAACGAAAGAACAGCGCAGAGACCTTGCCGTTCTTCTCAAAAACTTCACCGTCACAATAACCGGTTACCGCCCCATAGAAGAGGCGATAATCACATCGGGCGGTGTCGATACAAAACAGATAAATCCCAAAACAATGGAATCAAAACTCGTCGAAGGTCTTTATTTCGCGGGCGAAGTTATTGATGTTGACGCCTACACGGGCGGTTTCAATCTGCAAACAGCATTTTCAACGGGCAGGCTTGCGGCGCAGAGCGCCGCGGCTGCTCTCGGAAAAGGAGAGGCTTATGAATAAAAATGTAATCAATGTCGCCGTGGACGGTCCCGCAGGAGCGGGCAAAAGCTCCGTTTCAAGGCTCGCCGCGAAGGCGCTCGGCTTTGTCTATGTTGACACAGGCGCGCTTTACAGAGCGGTCGGCGTAAACGCTCTGCGCAAAAATGTCGACACAAGAGACAAACAGGCTGTCGCCGCCACTCTCGGTGATGTCAAGGTTGACCTTGTTTTTGAAGACGGCGAACAGAAAGTTCTGTTAAACGGCGAGGATGTCTCAAAAGAGATAAGAACTCCTCCCGCGTCAATGGCGGCTTCCGATGTTTCCGCCGTTCCCGAGGTCAGAGCGTTTCTTTTCGACCTTCAGCGCGACATAGCCAAACGCACAAGCTGCATTATGGACGGCAGAGATATAGGCACCGTAGTCCTTCCCGACGCGCAGGTCAAAATCTTTCTGACCGCTTCGCCCGAAGAGAGAGCGAAAAGAAGATGCCTCGAACTCGAACAGAAGGGAACACCGCAGAAATACGAGGATGTTCTCGCGGAAATAAACGAGAGGGATTATAACGATTCCCACCGCGAAATAGCACCTTTGAAACCCGCGGAAGACAGCGTCCTTGTCGATACAACTACCCTTACCATAGAAGAAGCAGTCGCTTCAATCATAAACACAGTTAAGGAGAAGACCGCAGATGAAGTTTAACTTTGAAAAATATGAAGACCACAAGACCTTCAAAAGGCTCTATCCTCTTGTAAAGGTTCTCAAAAAGTATGTTTATCAGGTAGAAATCGTCGGGCAGGAAAACATCCCCGAGGAAGACGGATACATAGTTATCTGCAACCATATTCACGCGGTCGATCCCGGCATAATCGAATATGTTTTTAACGGCAAACCCATTCACTTTATGGGTAAAAGCGAGTTCTGGGATAACGCGTTTATCGGTCCCATTCTCACCGCTCTCAACGGCTTCCCCGTAGTAAGAGGCACAGCCGACCTGAAATCGCTTAAATACGCCGCCGAACTTCTCAGACGCGGTCATAATGTAGGAGTGTTCCCCGAAGGCACCCGTCAGAAAAAGCCCGAACTCGGCAGACCCAAAAGCGGAGCGGCTCTTATCGCGAGAGCCTCGCACGCGAATGTTCTTCCGATGAGCATTTATTATGAAGGCGAGCTTTCGAGAAAAACCGTTGCCACCATCCGCGTAGGCGAACTCATCCCTTATGAAACACTCGGTCTCACCGATGACGGCGACAATCACCAGCTGAAAGCGGCTTCCGCCGTTATGTGGGAGCATGTCAGGGCGCTCTGGGAGGAAGGTCCGTGCACGAAATAAAGGTCGCGAAAACCGCGGGCTTCTGCTTCGGTGTTGACAGGGCGGTTAAAATGACTTATTCCGTCGTCGAAAACGGCGGAAAAGTCTGCACCCTCGGTCCCGTAATCCACAACCCGCAGGTTATTGAAGACTTGCAGAGCAGGGGAGTCAGAATCATTTCCTCGCCCTCGCAGGCGGATGAAGGCTCAACCGTCGTTATCCGCGCGCACGGGGTGAGCCGCGATGTCGAAAACGAACTCGCGTCAATGCCCGTTACCATATGCGACGCCACCTGCCCGTTCGTGGAAAAAATCCACAAAATAGTCAGCGAAAACTCAGGCGATGGTGTTCCCGTCATTATCGCGGGCAATCCCGAGCATCCCGAAGTCATCGGAATAAAGGGTCACTGCAACGGCGATGTTTATATTATTTCATCTGCCGGAGAGCTCGAAACCCTGCTCGCTGAAAACGAAAAACTGAGGAATAAACCCGTAATTGCCGTCGCCCAGACCACTTTTAACGAAAAAGATTGGATTTTAATAAAAAAAATATTAAATAAACACTATACAAACGCGAAAATATTTGATACAATATGCTTTGCTACGCATAAGCGTCAGCAGGAAGCGGCTCAACTTTCAAAACAGTCCGACATTATGATTATCATCGGCGGCCGCGAAAGCTCGAATACCGCGAAACTAAAAGCAGTATGCAGTGAGAACTGCGAAACCCATTTGGTGGAAAGAGTCGAAGAACTCAGATTCATAGATTTTTCCCGCAAGCCCCGGATAGGGGTTACGGCAGGTGCGTCAACACCCGCCGCCATCATTAAGGAGGTACTTTTAACTATGTCCGAAGAATTAAAAGTCAACAACGAAAACATGGTAGAGGAGGTGCCTTCTGAAGATTTCGAATCCCTTTTGGAGGCAAACCTCGAACAGATGAGCAGCGACCAGCATGTTATCGGCACGGTCATGAGCATCAACAACGCCGAAATCCAGGTTGATATCGGCAGAAAACAGGCGGGCTTTGTTCCCATCGAGGAATACAGCTCCGATCCCAACGCAGATCCCAAAAAAGATCTCAAGGTCGGTGATGAGATTGACCTCATCATTATGAAGACCAATGACGCGGAAGGCACTGTTATGTGCTCGAAGAAACGTTATGACGCGCAGAAATCGTGGCTCAATGTCGCTTCAGCGGTTGATTCGGGAGAGATTTTCGAAGGAACCGTTACCGAAGTCGTTCACGGCGGTGTTCTCGTAACCACCGACGGCGCCCGCGTTTTCATCCCCGCGTCACACGCAACCTCACGCCGCACACAGCCTCTTGAAGAGCTTGTCGGTCAGAAGGTTAAGTTTGTCATCATCGAAGTCAACAACGCCCGCAAGAGAGCGGTCGGCTCCATCCGCCAGGTAAGAGACGCGGCACGCGACTCTTTCTGGGAGCAGGTTGCCGAAGGTCAGGTTTACCAGGGAACAGTCAAGTCCCTCACTCCTTTCGGCGCGTTCGTTGAAATAGCGGAAGGCGTTGAAGGCCTTGTTCACATCAGCGAGCTTTCCTGGAAACGCATCAAGAGTCCCGCAGAGGTTCTTGAAGTAGGCCAGACAATCGAAGTTTTTGTCAAAGCGCTTGACAACGACAAAAAGAAGATTTCTCTCGGCTACAAGAAAGATGAAGACAACCCCTGGAAGATTCTCGAAAAAGATTATCCCGTCGGCACAATTATTGACTCCAAGATTGTCAGCCTTACAACATTCGGCGCATTCGCTACCGTTATTCCCTACATTGACGGTCTCATCCACATTTCGCAGATTGCGGACCGCCGCATTGACAAACCCTCCGACGTTCTTTCGGTAGGCGACGAAGTCAAGGTTAAAATCACGGATATAGATTTCGAAAAGAAACGCGTCAGCCTTTCAATCCGCGCTCTTATAGAGCCCGAAAAGAAAGAGGACGAAGAAATTCCCGCAGCGGAATATGTTGAAGAGCCCGTTGTTATAGCGGATGAAATCGTTGCTCCCGTTGAGGAAGCACCCGCTGAGGAAGAGGCTCCCGCGGTTGAGGAAGCTCCTGCTGTTGAAGAGGCTCCCGCGGCGGAGGAAGCACCCGTTGAGGAACCTGCACCTGCCGAAGAGGCACCCGCAGCAGAAGAAGCTCCTGCAGAAGAAGCGGCACCTGCGGAGGAACCTGCAGAATAATGAATTTTCAGTTTGCCGTCCCTTTGGGGCGGCAAATTTTTATCCGGAGATAATATGAAGTCAGCAAAACAAAAACAGTTTATCGGCGCGCTCTACTGCATATCCGCGGCGGCAATCTGGGGTCTCTCGTTTGTCGCGCAGAGCATAGGCAGGGGAGTCGGAACATTTACCTTCAACGCGTTGAGAATGTTCCTCGGCTCGGCTGTGCTCTGGCCGGTAATCGCTTTCCGCAGAAAAAAGAATATCTCGCCTGTTTTTGATGACAAAGCCAAAGCGAAAAAAGATCTGTTAATCGGCGGCAGCCTTGCGGGATTTGCCCTTTTTGTCGGCAACAATCTCCAGCAGGAAGCTTTCAACTACATCGAGGATGTCGGCAAGGTCGGTTTCATAACCGCACTTTATATGCTCCTCGTGCCGATTTTCAATATGATCATTTTCAAAAAGAAAGCGGGCGTAAATGTCTGGCTCGGAGTGGTAATAGGTCTTACCGGTCTTTATCTCCTTTGCTCAGGCGACAACGGTTTCTCGCTTGAAAAAGGCGATATCATAACAATAATCGGCGCCTTCGCTTTCGCGTCGCAGATTCTTATTATCGACCGTTTTTCGCCGCGCACCGATCCCGTCGAAATATCATCCCTGCAATTTTTCGTATGCAGTATTCTTTCGGGAATATGTATGTTTATTTTCGAGGAACCCACTGTTCCGCTGATTATGCAGAAACAGAATTTCATCCCGATAATCTATGCCGGCATTATGAGCTGCGGTGTAGCGTTCACCTTCCAGACCTTCGGTCAGAAATACACAGAACCCGCGGTAACATCGCTGCTCCTCTGCCTTGAATCCGCTTTCTCGGTAATATTCGGCTGGCTGATACTTCACCAGACTCTCGGCAGGAAAGCCCTTCTCGGCTGCCTGATAATGCTTGTGGCTGTAATGCTCACACAGATTCAGTTTCCGAAAGGCAAAAATAAACAGACGGAAGTGAAAATATGATTTTCAGAATTCTATCTTCGTTTTTTGCGGCTGTGTTCGCCCTCGGCAGTCTGAATACCGTTCTCACTCCCGACGCGCTCGACAACGCGCTGTCGGCTGTGTTCGGCGTGCCTCTTTTTTCAACCTCCGTCAACGAAAGCTTCATTGAGGATATTGATGACGGTGATATCGCCGTCATAAGCAATAAAACGGGCTACTGCAAAAATCTCATTTTCATTTTCGCGGATGAAAACGCGGGCGCTTTCGATATGCGTAAAGTGTTTTTGGCAGAACCGGCGACATTGCTCGGCTGGGGTATGCCCGCCGACCTCTATGTAGCGTTTTGCCCTTATTCATCGCTTGAAAAAACAAAGCGGTATTGCGAAAGCCTCATTGAAAAATATGACTGTGTGGCATTTGCGTCTCCCGTTTACGCTTTTCAGAAAGCACCCGATTACACGCCCAATGACCCTTTCAGCAAAACAGCCGGCGTTACGGACTGGAACGAAAACACGCCCCGCGGAGCAAACTGGTGGCTTGAAGCCATTGACGCGAGACAGGCGTGGGATTACGAAAGCTATTTTCAGAAAATAAAAACAGGAGTTCTCGACTGCGGTTTCAGTCCCGAACACGAGGAACTGAAAGGCAGACTGGCCTTCCCGAACAAAAGACAGGAAAAAAGAAACATCGATAACCGCCACGGCAACCATGTAGCGGGCATTATCGGAGCGGAACACAACAACCTGCTTGGCATTGCGGGAGTTGTTATGGACGCTGATCTCGTCTGTGTTGACTGGCAGCCCGACAAAGACTCAAAGCAGGACTGGAACACGAGCATCCACATCTTTTTCGGCGTAATCGACCTCGTAAGAGCGGGAGCGAAAGTCATCAACCTTTCACTCGGCAGCGCGGGAAGCATCGAAGAAGGCAGCGAGGGAGACAAGTTTGATCTGTGGGCGGATTCCGTCATACACTCCGCGCTGATTTCCGCGCTCCTCGGCAACGGCTATGATTTTATCGTATGCCAGTCCGCAGGCAACGGCAACAAAAAATCCGAACCCGTTGACGCGAAATACAACGGCACGTTTTCGGGCATTAGCGAAGAAAATGTTTTCTCAATAAGACTGTTTGTAAAGAAGCAGGATATTCTTGACAGAATTATAATTGTCTCCGCCGCCCGCAACGACGGTTACGGCAAATATTCCCAGGCGGGTTTCTCGAATGTCGGCAAACAGGTCTCAATAGCGGCGCCCGGTGTTTCAATTTATTCCTGCGTCGGCGGAAAAGACGAATACGACTACCTGTCGGGAACCTCAATGGCGGCTCCCGTGGTAACCGGAGTTGCCACGCTTGTATGGAGCGTAAATCCGGAACTGACGGGCGCGCAGGTCAAGAAGATTATCACATCTCCCGAAAACTGCGATACCGTCGCGACGGCATTGCCCGAAGAAAAGAGAACTTTTAAGGAACTCGATTACATTGATTACAATATGGTAAACGCCAACCTTTCGGTTCAGGCGGCTCTGCTTGAATCCTACGATATGGGCAGAGTAAAGGGCAGCATACAGGGCTGTGAGGAAATTACCCTTACGCAGAAAGGCAAAAAGACCGTCTATACGGCCCTGCCCGACGGTTCGTTCAATTTTGTCGCTCCCGTCGGTAAAGCGACGCTTTGCGCGTTTGATGACAGCGGAGAGCAGATATTCTCAACCGAACTGAAAATCGAAAAGAACAAAACAAACGATATCGGCAGCATCACATTTCCCGCCGCCGGATAAGCGTAAACAAAAAAACAAAATAAAAACGCCTGCGGTTTTATTACCGCAGGCGTTTCTTTATGCCTCTTTCTTTTCGGGAGCTCCGAGCATTGTCAGCGAAATTCTGCCTCTTGCCGCGTCAACCGCGATAACCCAGACAGTAACTATCTGACCTACTTTAAGCACTTCCGAAGGGTGCTTTATATATTTATTCGTGATTTTTGAAATGTGAACAAGTCCGTCCTGATGAACGCCTATGTCAATAAACGCGCCGAAATCGGTAACGTTTCTGACCGTTCCCGTCATTTCCATGCCGGGTTTGAGGTCGGACATTTCCATAACATCGGTCCGCAGAACAGGGGCGGGAAGCTCGTCTCTCGGGTCCCTGCCGGGCTGAAGAAGTTCCTTGACAATGTCTTTGAGAGTCGGAACGCCGACGCCTATTTTTTCCGCGACCTTTTCCTCGCCGAAAAGTCTGACCTTCGCGTCAATATCGCTTATGTCTCCGCTTTTTACATCCTTTTTGTCATATCCGCACAGTTCAAGAAGACTGTTCGCCGCGTCGTAGCTTTCGGGGTGAACTCCGGTGTTGTCAAGCACATTCTTGCTCTCGGCTATCCTCATAAAGCCTGCGCACTGCTCAAATGCCTTAGCGCCTAAT
Source organism: Oscillospiraceae bacterium (assembly GCA_902787025.1). GTDB lineage: Bacteria > Bacillota > Clostridia > Oscillospirales > Acutalibacteraceae > CAG-177. Next base: position 42,532 of record CADAER010000007.1, read on the forward strand.
TTAGGCACTTTTTTTAGTTGGGCGCGCGATGAAAAAGCGCCGTTTTCCTCACGGAACGCGACAATGTTTTTCGCGATGGATGAGTTTATGCCCGAAACTCTCGAGAGCAGGGGAGCCGATGCCGTGTTGAGGTCAACGCCTACCGAGTTTACCGCGTCCTCAACCACGCCGTCAAGCGCCGCGTCGAGTTCCTTGGGCGGCATATCGTGCTGATACTGACCGACTCCTATCGCCTTCGGGTCGATTTTCACAAGTTCCGCAAGCGGGTCCTGCAAGCGTCTCGCTATGGAAACCGCGCTTCTGAGCGAAACGTCATACTGCGGGAATTCCTCCGCCGCGAGTTTTGATGCGGAATAAACCGACGCTCCCGCCTCGCTGACTACCATATACGAAACGCCGACATTGAGTTCTTTTATCAGTTCGGCGGCAAACATCTCTGTCTCCTTTGATGCCGTGCCGTTGCCTATTGAAATGCAGTTTACACCGTATTTTGCGATAAACCCTTTCAGAAGTTTTTTTGCCTGTTCCTTCTGAACGGCTGTATGCATATTCGTAACATAGATAACGCCCGTGTCAAGAACCTTGCCCGTAGGGTCAACAACAGCCACCTTGCAGCCAGTCCTGTAACCCGGGTCAAGACCTATAACCGTTCTTCCCTTGAGCGGAGGCTGAAGAAGAAGCTCCTTCGTGTTGAGAGCGAAAACCTTTATAGCCTGAGCGCAGGCTGCTTCCGTCAGATTGTTTCTCGTTTCGCGTTCAACCGACGGATATATAAGTCTTGTGTATGCGTCCGCGCCCGCCTCGCGCACCGCCTCGGTGCAGGGTGAGCCGTTTGACGCAAGCGTGATGCTTGTTATCACATTTGACGCCTTTACGCTGTCAAGAGTCACGCTGACTTTCAGGAATTTTTCACGCTCGCCGCGGTCAATCGCAAGCACTCTGTGCCCCGCGATTTTCTTTACATCCTCTTTGAAGTCGTAATACATCTTGTAAACGCTTTCGGCTTCGGAGTCTGTCGCCGAAACATTTACAACGCCCGCATCCTCGAAAAGACTGCGCAGACGGCGGCGGATATCCGCATTGTCCGAAATGTTTTCGGCAATAATATCCATAGCGCCCGCGAGCGCTTCCTCCGCCGTGTTGACGCCGAGCTCCTCATTGATATATTCCTTCGCCATATCAATCGGGTAATCGCTGTCAGGCTTCTGTTCGTATATCGCGTCCGCGAGAGGTTCAAGACCTTTTTCCTTCGCTATTGACGCCCTCGTCCTTCTCTTCGGACGGAACGGACGGTAAATATCCTCAATCTCCGCGAGAGTTTTCGCTTTGTCAAGCGCGGCGGAAATCTCATCCGTCATTTTCTCTTGCTGAGTAATGAGATTGCGCACTTCCTCGCGTCTGTTTTCAAGGTTGCGCAGATATTCAAGTCTCTCCGAAATCTGCCTGATAACCTGGTCGTCAAGCGTTCCGTGAGCCTCTTTTCTGTATCGCGCAATAAACGGCACCGTGTTGCCGTCGTCAAGCAGGGCTACGGTGTTCTCAACCTGCCAGCGCTGCAGCCCGAACTGTTGTGTAATCTGTCCTATGATATCCATAAAACGCTCTCCGTATCAGAAATTCTTTTTTATCTGCCTTATATCGCTGCCGAAAAACTGAATATATTTGTAATTGCCGATAATCCTCGAAGCGATTCTCTGCGAATACGCCTTTTCAACGCCTTCAATGTCAAGGTTGCTGTTGATGATAACGGGCAGGTTCCTGTTGAGCCTTGAGTTGATGACATTGTAAACAGCCGAAACGGTGAACTGCGTGAGAAATTCCGTTCCGAAATCGTCGATTATCAGCAGGTCGCATTTAATGAGTTCATCCTGAGCGCCGTCATATGTCGTGTCTCTCGCCGGTGAAAAATGCTCTTTTTCAAGTTTTCTCATAAGGTTGGATGCCGAATCGAAAATAACCTGAAAACCGTTTTTCGCGACTTCGCCCGCAATGGCGGAGGCAAGATGCGTTTTGCCGAGTCCCGTGTTTCCCCACAGATAAAGGCTGTCGGAATCAAGACTGAAATCCTCGGCGTAGTTTTTGCAGAAATTGAAAACCTGCTCCATTCTGGCGCGGGGGTTGACACCGAGAGCGGGGTCTGCCTCATCCGGATAATAATCGAGCCTGAAATTTTCAAATGTTGCCTTGCCTACGGGCGAGTTGGAACGCAGATTTCCGAGAGCGACCTCTTTGAGAAGAGCCAGCCTGCACTCACAGCTTTCACCGCTTATGTAGCCCGTGTCCCTGCATGCGGGGCAGGTGTATTCCGTTTCGAGATAATCGCGGTCAAAACCGTTTTCTTCAAGCAGGTCGCCGATTTTTTTCTGTATCGCGAGATTCTTTTCCGAAACCTCGCGGACAATGTCTTCTATATCCGCGGAGCCTATGTTCCTGACAACATCCGCAATTGTGCCCGCGAGTTCCCTCTGCAGCTGCGAAACGGCGGGAATTTTCGCAAGAACCTCTTCGCTGCGGTCAAGCTGACGGAGTTCCGCCTGCTGTCTTCTTTCTTCAAGTATTCTTTCAACCGTCGCCAGCGTTTCACGGGTGTAACTCATTTCTTTTTCTTCCTTTCGTATTGCAGGTCGTCGTTGAGAGCCGCCTGCTTGAATGCCTCAATATCGTATGAAGCGCTGCTTTTCGTCTTCTTTTCCTTTTCGGGTTTTGCCGTTTCCTTCTTCGCGTCCGAAACAGCCTTCTTGTGCGCCTCGAGCTGCGAGGGAGTTGTTATTCCCTGCTCGTGCCAGTTCGTCAGAACCTTGTCCATATAAGGAAAACTCATCTTCGTTGTGTGGTCCGCCATTTCCTCATAGGCGAGGTATATCATATCAGGCGAAAACTTATATTCGCCGTTCCACTTCGCGAAATATTCGGTCTGCGCCTTCGTCGGCTTCGGGTTAGTTATGTTCGCCATCTCGGCGAAATCCTTCCAGACCCTGTTGGCGGAATTCAGCTTTGCTATTTTCTCATCCGCCTTTTCGATTGTGTCAATCTCATTGTCTCCCCAGTTTCGTCCCAGAGCGGAAAGATACGCATTGTTCGTCTTGCCGATTGAAACACAGTAGTCGAGAAGCATAAAGATAACCTCAACGGGCAGACCGTCGTAGTCGTGAAGCATCAGCAGCACGCACTGCATATCATAGCCGATGGTTTTGCCCAGCTTGACCTGCGCCTCGCGGAAGAGATGGCTTATCTCGCTCGATTCGTCAATTCTCGCGGCAATTTCCTCGATTGAAGGCTTTGAATACTCAATAACCGGAGCGGCACCCGAAACCGCCTTGACAGCGGGAGAAACAGGAGCGGCTGCGACAGGAGCGCTCTTCTTTATCGCCGTGTCCGCCGCTTTTGCAGCCGGCTTCTGAGCGCTTGTCTTCTTTTCGGGAGCAGGGGAGTCGTCGCATAACAAAACCCCCGTCAATACCCAGTATTGCAGGTAGTCGTAAGCGTCGTCCGCTTTCATTTTGAGCGCCTTGCACATCTCGTCAATGTCGGGATTTTCGGGCGAGTTGCGCATTATCCATAACAGCACCTTCAACTGATGCTCGTTAGCAAGTCTTATGTGTTTGTCAACTATGCTTGAGGGGATGCGAAAGGATGAATCCATTTCATTCTGATTGATTCTGAACATTAAAAACACTCCGGGAATATTATGCCTTTACGGCATTATATAATACTACATTATTATACAAAAAATACGCTGAAATTTAAATACCGAAACCGATAAAAAAACAATTTCGTTATCCCCCGAAAAACGCCGCGAAAAACAACAATTTGTAGGGGCTGAAATCCCCGCAACCACAATTTGTTCGGCAAAATTCATAAAAAACACAAAACAAAAACAGCCCCCTGCGTAAACAGGGGACTGCGATACCCGTTCGGGTAAATTTATCTCTTTGAGAAAATTTTTCGATTTTCAGCCCTTATATATCAAGGCCTCGCGGGATTTGATCCCTATTTGATAGCGAATTGAGACCCGGACAGGCAAAAAGCTGATGACATATATAATCAAGAGCTTTTTCAGCCTCTTCGGTTTTCTTCCCGAAAAGCACGCCGCTTCTCCCTATCTGCCCTATCATATCGGATACGTGGCAGTTTCGGAATAATACTTTTACCGCCTCGCCGCTTTCATCAGGGAACGCCATAACTACATCAAAAATTCTTCTTGAGAAGGGCACGCCCCTTGTAACGCGCCTGTAGTAAACAAAGCCGTCAATCCCCTCGACCCAAACTCCGGTATATCCGCCGCCGCTGACGGCTTCGTCAATCGCCTCGTCAAATACAGCTACGGCTTCCTCAATCTTCTGCAGAGCAAGAATTTCAAGCCAAAGCTTTTTGCCGGAATTGTCGGCTTTTTCAATGTATTCAGCGCCTTTTATGTATTGATAGCGTCTGCTTCCACGCTGATGAATTCTGCAATCAAAAATATACTTTTCTCCTTGTTTAACCAAATCGTCAATGGATTTGATATTTTCTATATATCTTTTTCCGTCTTTGATAAGCTTATAAAATCTCATCACTCTTCCTCCTTGTAATTAATCTCAGCTTGTGTTTTCAATTACATATTACTTCAAACAATGGCCGTTTTTCGCCACATCCTTCCAAGCGTTATCACATTATCCGAATCGGTAACAATCGCCTTTGATTCGCGAAACACCGGATTCCCTTCGGTATCTATTGATAACTGAGCAAAACAAACAACCGGTATATCATATTCAACAGCCAGCGCTTTCAGCCCGGCTGTAATCTGTGCGACTTCTTCCGAGCGCTTCGAGACTTTGGCGTCAGGACTGATCAGACCAAGGTAATCAATAATAACGCAATCAACTCCGCCGAGAGTCTGAATTTTTTGTTTCATTAAAAAAACAGTCATTTTGCTTGTGTCATCGATAAACAGATTGCGGCCGATAATTTCATCATACGGTTTAAACCTTTTAAGCAAATGCTCACGCGGTTCACCTGAAGCAAACAGCACTGACTTTTTGCCGAGATGTGATATGATATCGGCAAGGCAGCAGGCAAATTCCGTTTTGCCCTCGCCCGGCCTGCCGCCGACAACAGTAAGACTGCCCGGTTTCATTGCCGACACAATTTCTTTAATAATGTCAATATCCGTTCTGCTGTTAACCGATATTTTTTCATTTAATAATTCTTTCATTTCTGCTTTATCCTCCTTTGGCTTTTCGTCTGCCTTCGATTAAAGTCTATCACAGGATACGGGCGTTTTTTGTCCCATATAACTACTTGAAAAATCTGACAAAAAGGTTCATCTTTTATGCTATGCCAAACACCCCACCGGGCAATCCGATGGGGTGTTAATTTTTGCTTGCAAACTTACTATTGTGATTTGGTCCTTATTTGGTCCTTATTCTCGTGCAATCTCGTGTTTTCAGGTGCTCTCACATCAAGGCCATTTTCAGCGTCACATAAATCCGATAAAACTCGAAAAAACCGTAGTTTTCAAGTGTATTCAGGTGCATCCATATGCACTGAAAAAAGGCTCCGGAGAAAAACTCCGAAGCCTTGAAAAAATACAAGTTTTTATCTCTTTGAGAAAATTTTTCGATTTTCAGCCCTTATATATCAAGGCCTCGCGGGATTCGGTCCCTATTTGATAGCGAATTGAGACCCGTAAAATCGGGCTCAAAAAATCTTTTTTGAGAAAATCCGGGGTCTCAATTTGAGAACTGGGGTTGCATATATATCAAGGGATTTCGCCGATATTGAGACCCGGACAGGCAAAAAGCTGATGCGTATCGCCTTCTTTTTTTGGCCTCTGTACCCCAAGGCTTATTTGAGTGATAACTTAAAACCGAAAAAAACAACTAAGTTTTTTATGCTGAGAAACTGGGGTGGGAATTAACCGAAATTAAGCTGATCCGCAGTTTTTTACAAATTGTAAACAACTGACATCCCTATCTTTTCAATCAGATCGCCGAGGGATTTGTCATACTGCGCTTTGGAGATTGCGTTACGCTCAAGAAATAAATCCAGCGTGCGCTTCTGCCGGAGAAACAAATCAAGCTTCTTTTCTTCGGGGGTTAATTCTGAATACTCTTTTATCATCATTTGCCCATCACTTTTTCCTTGCTGTGATTGCCGGCAGAATTATAGGCTTTTTTTCGCCTGCCTTCGTCATCTGTTCAAGCAGCATGGCTTTCAGCTTTTGCCTTTCTGTCGCATATCCGCTGTCTTTGATCAGATTCTGTTTTTCGTTCGGGTCTTTTTCCAAATCATACAGATAAGCCTCGAAATAGACGCGGCTGTTGTGGTGGAGATTGCCGGACGGGCTCAGATCCCTGACCGCGTATTTGAATCTGTCTGTCCGGATTGCTCTGCCGCACTGGCTCTCGCTGATCTGCATAAACACACAGTCCCGCTTCCCGGCAGGGTCGTCAATCTGGGCGGTCAGGTCGATTCCGTCATACGCATCGGGAATATCGATCCCGGCCATGGAAAGCAGTGTCGGCGGCAGGTCGATCAGGGAAGAGAGCCGTTTCTCCACTCTGCCGTTTTCGAAGCCGCCGCCTTTGATGATCAGCGGTGTATGCGTTGCGCTTTCATGGCAGCTCCGCTTGTATTCGGCGTTTCTTGTTTTGAAGTGCGCGCCGTGATCGGATGTGTAAATGATAATCGTGTCTTCATAAAGTCCGAGATCCTTCAGTTTATCCACAAGCCTGCCCACGTTGTAATCCAGCCTGTTGACTGCGGACAGATAATCGGGATATTCCTCTTTATAGTTTCCCTTCAGAAACGCCAGATCATCGGGAATCGGATACTCTTTGAATCGATCAACGGTTTCCCTGTAGCCCTCGATGGTTTTATGGTCGTTCTGATGGTGCGGCTCAAGCTGACTGATAAACAGAAAGAACGGCTTGTCCTTCTCGCGTGTTTCAAGGAATTCAAGCGCGAAGTCATTGATGCAGTCCGCCCTGTAGCCCTTGAAATCAATCTGTCTGCCATCACCGTCAAACACATAGCCGTCATAGCCGTGAGAAGTGAATTCAAGGCAGTCAGCCGCGCGCCAGTATTGATACTCACCCTGCCTGTCTTTGGGAACGGCGGTTTTTCCACAGTGGACGCCGATACCCGGATATCTGTCCGAACCGAGATGCCATTTGCCGATATAGGCAGTCTGATAGCCTGCATTGTTGAAATAGCGGGCAAGCGGAACGATACGCCGCGGCAAAGCGACGCCGTTCCAGTGGCAGCCTGTGCGCGAGGCATAAAGTCCCGATTGCAGGCAGGATCTTGCCGGCCCGCAAACCGGCTGACAGGTGAAATTGTTTTCAAACAGTGTGCCGTCTTCGGCGAGCTTCATCAGATTCGGCGTCACTGTTTCATTCACCGTATCCCAGCGCTGCTGATCCGAAAAATAGAACACGATGTTATTTTTCTTCATATCATATCATTCCTTAAATCAAAGGTTTTCTGCGCGGCAGAACTAACGCTTCGCCAGTCTCTCGCAGCACGCGCTCCATCCCCATCTTTTCAATCAGGTCGCCGAGGGATTTGTCATACTGCGCTTTGTTTGGTTTTCTCCAGTATCTTTTCCTTTTCACCGGAACCTATGGTAGAAAGTCTGATGAAAGGTATGCTGTATTTTGTGAGTACGGCATCTTTTATTTTATCTCTCTCAGACTGCTCGGTGCCTTCTTTATGGAATTGGTATCCGTCAACCTCGATTATCAAAACAGGTTTCTTCGAAACTCTGTTGTAAATAAGAAAATCAACATGTGTCAGTGAATTGGTAACATAGGTTAACTCTCTGTCGGTTAACAATGAACGGTCGCGAATAAGCATACCGAGCGGAACATGACAGGCAACATTAAGTTCATTTCTGTCTTTGAACATTTCTGTTAATGCTGCATACATCAGGTTTTCCGAATCGTATTCCGAAATCCTTTTATGCTTTGACAGAAACCTGTTTCTCTCTTCCGTGTTTGCTTCATAAAGCATATCAAAAACAGAGTAAATCTTACTTTTGCTGACTTCAAGATTATTGTACTCAATATATGAGACAAGATTGGCAATATTGCCGTCACTTATGCTGTCGTTACCGATAACAAGAATAAACTTATCCTCTGCTCTTGAAATTGCAACATTAAGAAGTTTCGGGTCATCCACAAACTCACGGATTTCATTATCAACCGTGCAGAAAATGATAACTTTTTTCTCTCTTCCCTGAAATTTGTGGACAGTAGATATTTTTATTTCTTCATTTCCTACGGCCTCAATCAATTTATTGACCTGATCATTATACGGTGCAATTATTCCGATGTCACTTGCTGCGTAGTCAAGTTTCGGGAGCACTTCATTTACAATTACATCTATCTGCCGTTGGTTGAATTTTCCTCTTGCGTGATTTCCCGGAGCGGTTTTAATTGCGTAAAGGGGAGAATCGTTATTATTCTCTGTCATAACAAACAGGTTTCCGTCATAAAACTTCTGATTGCAGAATCCGATTATTTTAGGATTGCAGCGATAATGCTCCTGAAGATTTATTACAGGTGCATTTGAAAACACATTTTTAACGGAATCAAGAAAACTGTATTTTGAAAAGTCATATCCTTCGTCAAGTTTATAGCTTTCAAAAATCTGTTTTGCAATTCTTTTCTTTTCATCTGGCAGCACAAACGGAAGCTGACAGCTGTCCCCGACAATAACGGCATTTTTTGCACTGCAGAGGGCAAGCACACCGGTTGATATATCCGCTTGGGATGATTCATCAATTATTACATAATCAAACAGTCTTGTAACGCTGTTAAGGGCAGAAAAGATTGTGCTGAGAATGACCGGATGTTCGTTCAGAAACTCTTTGGGTTTCTTGAAGATTTCTTCGTCGGTGAAGATTTCTCTGACTATATTCCCACTGTACTTTATGAACAAATAATCTTTTAAATACAAAAGCGAATACTCTTTAAGATTTCGCTCTTTTTCATTTATTCTGTTATCTTCAAGATCAGTTTCGTATTTTTTAATTTGTTCTTTGAGCTGTTTGAGTTTTGAAATATAGAAAGAATATTTCAGCCCTGCTTTAATATATTCAATGCTGTTTTTATAGAATTTCGAATTGCCTACCCTGCAGAAGAATAAGCCGTATATTCTGTCTGCAAAGCTCAAAGCCGGCTTATCTTCTGTTCTCTGAATGAGTTTTATAATCTTACCGGGATTGGCAGAATCTTTAACATTGATATCAGCCAAATCATATTTGTTTGCATCGCAATAAAGCTTAAAATGCTTGAATTCTGTTTCAAGCTCCGCTAAATCTTCCTTTAACTTAGCGAGTATTTGCTGCTTTTCATACAATACATTAAGATCCGATGAAAGACTGCGGATTGTTTCAGTCAGATTAGTTTTTCCATTATAATTCCAGCCCCTAAAGTTTGGATAATCACTTGATTGATTTGAAAGGAATATCTCTTTGTTTGCTTTGCTGCCGAGCCTTGCGGCAATAAAATCGATGCCGTATTTTTTGCTTGCCATTTTTTCAAGCACATTATCGGTAGCGGCATTATTATTTGAAACTACCTGAACGGTTTTTCCGTTTATTATCAGGTTGGCGATAATATTCAGTATTGTCTGCGTTTTGCCGGTGCCTGGCGGGCCTTCAATTATGCTGACATTGTTTGAAAGAGCGTTCACTACAGCTTTATACTGACTGCCGTTGCATCCAAAAGGAAATATCGGTGTTTTGGGTTCTAATTCTGTATTGACAGGCTTATCGTGTTCAACTTCAGGATTTTTGGGATTAAGATAGTCGGCAAGCATCGTGTTGCCATAAACAGCTGTTACCTTTTTGTATTGCGCCGCCAGAATCTTGTTTCCGTCTTCATCGGTAAGATCATTTAAGTCTGCCATTCTACTCAGATAATGCAGACAATCGGCAGATGTTTTATCATCAAGAATGGATTTGTGGATTTCAAGCTCTGCAAAATTATAGTCGGTTACCTTTCCGTTGCCGAATTTTATGCGCCAAACTGCATCGCCGAAATAAGGGAATTCCTTGATCGATACCATATCAAACAATTCTCTGCCGCTATGAATAACGGTATACATTGAGGCATCGAGCACTTTGTAATCGGAAAGAATAACAACATTGTTGCTGTTGTAATTGTATTCTTTGCCGTTCTTGAATTTAACACAACACTTTCTGTTTTCATATTTAATTGATGAAACGTCAAAGGTGATATTTCGGCCTTTTGCGATAATCACCTTGTTATCAAAGTCCAAAATATCACCTCCTGGAATTATTAATTTGAATACTTTATCCCCATCTTTTCGATAAGGTCGCCGAGAGATTTGTCATACTGCGCTTTGGAGATTGCGTTACGCTCCAGGAATAAATCCAGCGTGCGCTTCTGCCGGAGAAACAAATCTTTATTCTTCTTTTCATCAATTATTCCTCTATTTCTACTGTTATCAAAACAATCTCCTCAAGATATTATATAAATCCTATGGTATGTGGGTTTCTTGCTGAACCGTCAAGCTTTATGTTCTCATCATCGATGTATTCCTTAACATCATCGGTAATTATCAATGAACGGTCACAATCATCATCTTCATCAGTTCTCAGATTTTGATTCATAATAACCTGATCAAGAATATTACGAGTAGTTCTCGCGTTGGCAAAATTTGGCCTGTTTCTGTAATATTCTGTCACATCCAATAACAGATTCAGCGCATCATCTGAAATAGTATATTTTTTACTATTTAAAAACCTAATTGCAATTTCGCCAAGCTCTTCTCTTGTATAGTCGGGGAATTCTAAAGTAAATTGAATTCTTGATTCAAAACCGGGGTTAGATGAAATCATCATCTGCATCTCATTTTTATATCCCGCAAGAATAGTGCAGAATTTGCCTCGATAGTCTTCCATATCTTTGAGAAGAACAGCAATTGCCTCATCGCCATAATTTGTTGTTCCGGAAGAAGAAACAGTCAGTGCATACGCTTCATCAATAAACAGCACTCCGCCCATTGCATCCTGAACCTTTGCCTCGGTTTTAGGCCCTGTTTCTCCTACATACTTTCCTAGGAGACCTTTGGAATCAGTCTCAACCAATTTAGCTTCTTTCAGAACTCCTGCATCATACAATATTCTTGATAAAATCCTTGCAACCTCAGTTTTACCTGTGCCCGGATTTCCGTAAAAACACATATGCATGTTGAATGCGGAATCATCGGCATTCCGCTTTGCATAGGCTTTTATCTTTTTAATCATCTTTTTGACAGAATCAAGGCCAATAAGTGCATCAAGTTCTTCGTCACCGGTTTGAATCTTGTCATGCGAACCCGTGCCAGATATTGGAAGGATTATATTTGAATCTTTGATATACTTGTTTACATCAACTAAAGCGAGCATTTTATCATCTGAGCCGAGAACTCTGAGATTTTGGCACATAATAACCTGGTCTATAATGTTGCGCAATTCTCTTGCATTGGCAAAATTGGGCTCTTTGCGTTTAACATCGGTGATGTCAAGTATTCTGTTAAATGCATCATCGCTTATCTTATACTTTCGTTTCGTCAGCATAAGATTCATTATGCGGCCAAGTTCATCTCTCGAATAATTGGGAAAGTCAAGCTTAAACTGTATTCTGGAAGCCATACCCGGATTAATCTGAAGCATTTTTTCCATTTCATTTTTATATCCTGCAAAAATAACACAGAATTGACCCCGATAATCCTCCATAGCTTTTACAAGAGTATCTATTGCCTCTTTGCCATAATCAGTTATTCCATGGTCAGAGTTGTTACCTAGGGCATATGCTTCATCAACAAAAAGAACACCGCCCATGGCTCTGTTAATAACCTGTTTTGTTTTTTCTGACGTTGCACCGAAATATTGGCTGACAAGACCGGAACGATCAACTTCAACGACATTATTCGTCGGCAGGATTTTGTTCTCATATAAAATACCTGCTATGTATCGTGCGACCTCCGTTTTTCCGCTGCCGGGATTTCCAAGAAAACACATATGAATATTCAAGTCTCCGCTGTCTTTGTTTGAGATAGCGTAGGCTTTTATTTTTTGGATGCTCTCTTTGATTGAAGATAATCCGATAAGTGAATTCAGTTCGTTTTCACTTTTTCCAATCTGAAGCAGGGCATCTTTACTGATGTTAAGAATGCCAAAAGAATCAAGCTGTATAATGGCGTTATATAGCTTAAATAATTCCTCCTCTGTTCGATTTGAAAGAAAATCCCCGGAGTTTAAAATGGCATCGAGATTAAAATATCTGTTGTTGAATTGGCATTATTTGTGGATAAATTAGTCAAATTTTTCTTTTTGGATTTTAC
>CADAER010000008.1 GCA_902787025.1 Oscillospiraceae bacterium
AGCTGACAGCTCTGTCATGGAGAACATCGAGAATCCTGTCACCAATCCTAACAACCTGCCTGGATTTGGTGCCAGCCAGCAGAAGGATGCTGCTGCTCCTGCACAGGATGCCGCTGCTGCTCCCGCTGCAACAGACTCTACCAAGAAGTAAGCGAGTCCATTATCGCAGAACGAAAAGAAATGGAGGGTATGACCACTACGGACATACCCTCCATTCTTATTATTTACCTATCGGTTTTAGATAATAAGAATCAGAACTTATAGCGCAGACCGCCGAGGATGATACCCTGCTCACCCATACCAAGTTCGACGAAACCGCGGAATGCACCACCGAACTCCATACCGATGAGCGAAGCCTGCCAGTTAAACACCATCTTCGAGTCAGAATCCTTCGTACCGCTATCCGACATAAACGTAACACCGACAGCAGCTTTCGAGTACATGCTGAACGACTTCTTGTTCAGCCAGTTATACTTCACTGCAGGCATCAGCGTGAAATACACCGACTTGGCATCGCGATCGTCATCCGAATAAGCGACTCTTGTTGTTTTGCCTTTTGTGAGCTTGTAAAGCGGAGGAACGGCGGAATAAACATAACCGTTCTCAATAAGAGGACGCATATAGCGGAAGAAGAAAGTGAGAAGAAGCGTGCGGATGTGGGCGCCGTCAACATCGGCATCCGACATAATGATTATTTTGTGATAACGCAGTTTTTCAATATCAAACTCATCGCCTATGCCCGCTCCGAGAGCGACAATCAGAGGATTGAGCTTGTCGTTGTCATATACCTTGTCAACTCTCGCCTTCTCAACATTGAGCATTTTGCCCCACATGGCGAGAATCGCCTGGAAACGGGAGTCTCTGCCCTGAATGGCGGAACCTGCAGCCGAGTCGCCCTCGACGATGTAGATTTCGCAAAGGCTCGGATCTCTCTCGTTGCAGTCCTGCAGCTTGTCGGGCATCTGGCCGGATTCAAGACCGTTCTTGCGGCGGACGGTTTCACGCGCTTTTCTCGCCGCCTCGCGGGCTCTGTTTGCAGTGAGCGCCTTTTCGAGTATCGCCTTGCCCGCGGCGGGGTTTTCCTCAAGATAGTTTTCAAGGAATTCGCTCACCATCGCGTTCACAAGGGTGCGCACTTCGCTGTTGCCGAGTTTCGCCTTTGTCTGACCCTCAAACTGAGCGTCGGTAAGTTTAACGGAAATAACGCAGGTTACGCCCTCGCGGCAGTCTTCGCCGGAGACCTTGTCATCGCCCTTGAGGATATTCATCTTCTTGCCGTATTTGTTGAGCGCGTTTGTAAGCGCTCTCTTGAAGCCGTCCTCGTGCATACCGCCTTCGGGAGTGTGAACATTGTTCGCGAACGAAACAATGACCTCGCTGTATGTGTCGGTGTATTGCATTGCGAGTTCCGCCATAATATCGCCCGATTTGCCGGACATATAAATGACATCTTCGTGAACGGGATTCTTGTTGTTGTTGAGGAAGGTTACGAATTCGCGGATGCCGCCCTCATAGCAGAGAACATCCTTGCGCTCGCTCTCGTCAAGGTGCTCGTTTTCGGGGCGTTTGTCTTCTATAGTTATTGTAAGACCCGCGTTGAGGAACGCCTCCTCCTGCATACGCTTGTGAAGGGTTTCATAGTTGTAGGTCGTTGTATCGGTGAACATTTCGGGATCGGGCTTGAAACGGACATAAGTGCCTGTTTCCTCCGTGTCGCCCGTAATTGTGAGTTCCTTTGTAATATAGCCGCGTGAGAACTCCATACGGTGGATTTTGCCGTTCTTGTAAACCTCAACCTCAAGCCACTCCGAAAGGGCGTTTACGACCGACGCGCCGACGCCGTGAAGACCGCCGGAGACCTTGTATCCGCCGCCGCCGAATTTACCGCCCGCGTGAAGCACGGTGAAAACAACCTCAAGCGCGCTCTTGCCCGTCTGTTCCTGAATATCAACGGGAATGCCTCTGCCGTTGTCGCGCACTGAAATGATATTTCCGGGTTCTATGGCTACTTCAATATGCGTGCAGTAGCCCGCGAGAGCCTCGTCTATCGAGTTATCGACTATTTCATAGACAAGATGGTGAAGACCGGAAGCGCTCGTCGAACCGATATACATACCGGGTCTTTTCCTTACCGCTTCAAGTCCTTCGAGAACCTGAATCTGGGAAGCATCGTATTCTTCGCTCACGGCGGTGCTCATATCGTCGCCGATTTCTTCAACCTTTATTAATTCTTCGTTTTCAAAATTATCCATTTTTGTTACCTCTCCTTAACCTATGCGGCTGCCGGGCATTTTTTTGTTCTTCTTGGGCTTGTATGCGGGGGGATTCTCAAGTCTCATCTGTGCGCTTTTGCTCTTTGAAAGATATTTGTTGACCTGAACGACGGGAGTCAGCAGTTCGGGTGTCATATAATCGGTGCAGTTGGCGAGAAGCTCGTCGCCGAGATTGCCCAGAACCGTTACCGTGATAATGCTCTGCGTGTTGTTTGTGCCGTCAAGATACAGATCATTGAGAATGTTGAAAAGCTTTTTCATTTCGGCGGGTCTGTTCGCCTTTATCGTTTCGAGAATAACAGGGTTTGCGCTCTCACGGAAGAATTTGTCTGCAAGGAGTTCGCCGTAGCCTTCGTAATTCTCTTTGTAAGCGGGTTTGAGCTGGGGATAAATACCTACTATTCTGCTGACAAGAGTAACCTCGTCATATGACATTCCGCCGTTTTCAACCTTGTCTTTCGAAACGGTCTGCGGCGCTCTCTGCTTTTTGATTTTCTTTTCCGCCGCGGGGCTGAAACGCTCGGTTACGGATTCTGAAATCTCATTTACAAAGTATTTTATCTGTTTGTCGTTTATATCCTCGGGGTCGAGTATGGAGTTTGAAATAACCGCGTAATCGCCCTCGGAAATCTCGCCTTCTTTAAGCACTCCCGAAACGGTGAGGCGTTTGTCGAAATGCTCTATTTTGAGCGCCTTGTTTTCGCCTTTGAAAGCTATGGTTATTTTATCGCCTTCCGTCTTCGCGGGGAGCGCCCCTTTCTCGGTTCCTTCGGGAATTACGGGAACAAATCCGCATCCCGCGAGGACAAGAGTAAGGTCCTTGTAAATACGTCCCAGAATGTCGTAAATATTTTCCATTTTTTTGACTCCTTGCAAAAATAAAATTTATCTTTGCTATTATACTACCATTATATATAGTTGTAAAGTATAATATTATATAATATTTTATAAAATTAAGATATATTTAATAAATATATAGTGCAAAACAGATAATAACAACTATTTGACTAAATAACAACTGTGTGATATCATATAAAAACTTATTGTTTAATTCCTTTCCGGAGGTGTCATATATGAAAAAAGTTCTTGTTTTGTTCGGCGGTGTTTCAAGCGAGCACGATGTGTCTCTCATCTCCGCGAAATCGGTAATTGAAAATATTCCCGCCGACAAATACGAGGTTACGAAACTCGGCATAACGAAAGACGGCAGATGGTTTATATACAAAGGCGACACGGCGAATCTGCCCGGCGACAGATGGCTTGAGGACAAGTCTCTGCTCGTGCGCGCGGTGCTCTCACCCGACCGCAGCCATCACGGCGTTATCACGGAACGCGGCTCCGTCATTTCATTTGATATCTGCTTCCCCGTGCTTCACGGCAGAAACGGCGAAGACGGCACTGTTCAGGGTCTTCTTGCTCTCGCGGGAATTCCGTTTGTAGGCTGCGATATGCTCGCTTCCGCCGTCTGTATGGATAAAGCGATGACAAACGCCGTAGCCGACTACGCGGGAATAAACCAGGCGAAATGGCTGGCGTTTGACAGCTACGCGTATTCAAAAGACGGCGACGAAATCATTAAAAAATCCGAGAATTATCTCGGCTATCCAGTCTTTGTAAAGCCCGCGAACTCGGGCTCCTCCGTAGGAATCACCAAGGCGTTTGACACGGAAGGTCTCAAAGCGGCCATCAAAACGGCGTTTGAGTATGACAAAAAAGTCGTTCTCGAGGAAGGCATCGACGGCCACGAGGTTGAGTGCGCCGTTATGGGCAACGACGAGCCCGTCGCCTCCACCGTCGGCGAGATAGTTCCCTGCAACGAGTTTTACGATTACGACGCGAAATATTACGCCAACAAATCCGAACTCAACATACCAGCGAACCTGCCCGAGGAGACAATTCAGGCTGTGCGCGACGCCGCGTGCAGAGCGTATAAAGCCTTCGGCTGCACCGGTCTTACGAGAATAGACTTCTTCGTGAGAAAGAGCGACGGCGAGGTTATGCTCAATGAGCCGAACACCATCCCCGGCTTCACCTCAATCAGTATGTATCCCAAGCTTTTCGAGGCTTCGGGAGTTCCCTACTCCGAACTGCTTGACAGGCTCCTGCAGCTCGCGGAAGAAAGATGATATGAGCAATTACACCGTTACGATAAAAGACAATCACGAACAGGACGGCGAAAGTTTTACCGCCGAATTCACCTGCGCCTGCGAATACGCGAGAGACGGTGAGAACTACACCGTTTCCTACGCCGAAAAAGGCGGCGAGTTTGACGGAAGCGTTGTCACGATAAAATACATCGGCGAAAAAACCGTCGAGGTTACGCGGATGGGCGAATACAACACCCGTCTTACAATCGAAAAAGGGCGTAGACACACCTGTATTTATGACACGCCGCTGGGCGAACTCTCAATGGGTGTTTACGCCGAAGAGGTTCTTTCCGAAGACTGTGAAAACGGAGTCAGGCTCAGGCTTAAATACACTCTTGATTTCAACTCGGGACTGATCTCAACAAACACTATGATAATTACGGTCAAGGAGGCGGTTGACAATGTCACTGCTTGTTAAGAAAACACATACCGACGCGCGCACGGCAATAATGGAAGCGGCGGGTGCGGCCGTGGCTCAGGGAGCGTTCCCCGAAGAGCCCCTGCCCGGCTTCAACACAGAGGTTCCGGCGGACAGAAAAAACGGCGACATTTCGTCAAACGCCGCAATGGTATGGGCAAGAGCCCTGCATATGCCTCCGCGCAAAATAGCCGAAACGATAGTTGAAAACATACAGCTGGGCGGCACATTTTTCGACAGAGCGGAAGTAGCAGGTCCCGGATTCATAAACTTCTATTACGGGGCTTCCTTCTATTGCGCTATAGTTGAGGATATACTTGAAAAAGGCAATGACTACGGCCGTTCCGACTACGGAAAAGGTCAGAAAATTAATGTTGAATTTGTCAGCGCCAACCCGACCGGACCCATGCATATGGGTAACGCGAGAGGCGGCGCTCTCGGCGACTGTCTTGCCGCCGTTCTCGATTTCGCAGGCTATGAAGTCAGCCGCGAGTTCTATATAAACGACGCGGGCAACCAGATTGACAAATTCGCTCTTTCGCTTGACATCCGCTACCGTCAGATATTTGAAGGCGCGGACGCTCCCGAACTGCCCGAGGATTCATATCACGGCGCGGATATAGTTGAACGCGCGCAGGAGTTTGCCGCGATTTACGGCGATTCATACATTTCAAAACCCGAAAGCGAGCGCAGAAAGGCTCTTGTCGATTTCGCCCTGCCGAAAAACATTCAGGCGATGAAAGACAATCTCACGAAATACCGCATTGAATACGACACCTGGTTCCACGAAAGCGTTCTGCACGAAGACGGGGAAATCAATGAGATTATCGATATTCTGAAAAGCAGGAATCTCGCTTATGAAAAGGACGGCGCGCTCTGGTATAAGAACGCCGAAGTTCTCAACGAAAGACTTCTGAAAGAAGGCAAATCGCCCGCGGATATCGAAAAACTCGGCTTGAAAGATGAGGTGCTTATCCGTCAGAACGGCAATCCCACATATTTCGCCGCCGATATCGCCTACCACCGCAACAAATTCGCGAGAGGCTTCGACAGAGCGATAGATATATGGGGCGCCGACCACCACGGCCATGTCGCCCGTATGAAAGGCGCTCTTGACGCCATCGGTCTTGACGGAGACAAGCTCGACATCGTCCTTATGCAGCTCGTCAATCTCATCAAAGACGGCGGAGTTGTCAAAATGAGCAAGAGAACAGGCAAAGCCATCACTCTGACCGACCTGCTTGAAGAAATTCCGATTGATGCCGTCCGCTTCCTTTTCAACATGAGAGAGCCCGGCTCGCAAATGGATTTCGACCTCGACCTCGCCGTTGAGCAGAGTTCCGAAAACCCCGTTTATTACTGCCAGTATGCTCACGCGAGAATATGCAGCATCCTCAAAAAACTTGAGGGCGAAGGCATCGTTTTCAAGCCCTGCTCCCCAGATGTTCTCGCGCTTCTTACCGCTCCCGAAGAGAGCGAGCTTATTCTTCATCTCTCATCACTGACGGATGAAATCGTCACAGCCGCGAAGAACTACGACCCCGCGAAAATCACCCGTTACGCCATTACGCTCGCGGCGCTTTTCCACAAATTCTACAACGCGTGCAGAGTAAACTGCGGCGAGGAGAATCTCACTCAGGCAAGGCTCGCCCTTTGTGTCTGCGTAAAAACCGTTCTCGCGAACGTGCTTACAATGTTCAAAATCACCGTTCCCGAATATATGGAAAAAGAATCCGAATCCGAATAAAAAATTATCCTCCGGTTCTGCCGGAGGATTTTTATTGACCTTGACGGGTGTTTGATTATATAATTACATCAGATAAAGCATTTAAAGCCTTTTATATTTTTGATATAATTTGACTTGAAAAAGGATTTTTCGCCGTATTCGCGCCTCTCAGAGCGAAATACGGACGTTTATGAGGTGGCTGAAAAGTGAAAGCAGGGTTTTCAAACTTCATACACAACAAAAAACTGCTGCTCGCGGCAATAAGCGCTCTTGTGCTTATTGTTACCGCCGCCGCGGTTCTGCTTGTCGTTTATATCAACAAAAACAAACTTGAGGTAACCGCTCCGTCGGCCGACCTCTCCGTTCAGCTTTCGCTCCTCAACGATGTTTCGTCCTCAGATGTTATGATTACGAAATACTATATTTACGGCAACCACCTCCACCTTGAAGGCGAGGTTGACGGCGCGAAATATCCTGATTTTTCAAGGATGGGGCTTATCCTGCGCAAAGATGACGGAAGCGAAAAGGAGATAATCCTTGACTGCAGGCAAAACGATTCCGGCACGGTCTTTTTCACATCGTCCGAATACATAAACGGCGGAATCTGCCTCGACGAGCTTGCCGAAGGCGACTTCTGCGTGCTTTTTAAAATAACAGACGGAGACAGGAAGATTTACACTTCAACAGCCGCTCTTTATGATTTTGACGCCGTCAACTACTATACAGTAACCAAAAACGGCGAAAACAGGCTCGTAAACCTCGGTTTTACGGCATACAGCACAGGAAGCGGCATTCTTCCCTGCCTTGCGATAAAAATCGAAAAAACGGCGCTTCCCGGCGATATTTATGATATTGTTCTCGACGCGGGTCACGGCGGCGGAGACTCCGGAGCGGTCTACAAAGGTTATGAAGAGGCAGACCTGACTCTCGATTACACAAAAGCGCTCAAAAAAGAACTTGAAGCGCTCGGACTAAAAGTGAAAATGACCCGCGAGGGCAACGAGAAAAGCGGAACAATGACAGGCTCCGCGGCATATAACAAAGACGGAAGGCTTGAAAGAGCCTGCCTTTCGGGAGCGAAATACTGCTTCGCGATTCATTTCAACAGCGTCAGCGGCAACCAGAAAACAAAAGCGCACGGTTTCCAGATTTACTGCGCTTACGGCGCGGATATCTCATTTGCGCAGTCAATCGCCGACAATGTGGTGAAATCGGCGGGCGCCCGGTATTCCCCGCAGGAGTTTTCAAGAGTGGCTCCCGGTGTTTACATCCGCACCTTCGGTAAAAAAGGAGTCGAGGACTCGAAAAAGATCGCGAAACAATACGGTTACAAACCATATACCGAAATAAAGGAAAACACCACTTTCTATTATATGATACGCGAAACCGGAGGCGTTGCGACAGGAGCCTATGTTGACGGACGCAGCAAAGAATTCGATTACAACGGAAACGAAAGCCGCAACTCCGTAACAGGTCTTGAAGGCTACCTGCTTGAAATAGGTTATATATGCAACGAAGACGACCTCGCGAACATTCTCGCGAACCGCGACGCCTATGTCAAAGCCATCGCCGCCGCGATAGCGAAGGAACTCGGAATAACAAACGGATAAAGACAGCAAAAACCGCCCGCGATTGTTCCGGGCGGGTAATTTTTTATTATAATTCATAAAATTGTTTAATTTTTGTTTTACTTGTGATATACTGTTAAATGCTTTTGGCGTAAACTATCAAAAAAGGATTATTTATATGGAAAAAAGAAACACTTTCTCGGGTAAAATCGGCTTTGTGCTGGCTGCCGCGGGATCCGCTGTGGGCTTAGGCAATCTGTGGAGGTTCCCCTACCTCGCGGCAAAATACGGCGGAGGAATCTTCCTGCTGGTTTACCTTATTTTAGCGATAACCTTCGGCTTCATTCTTATGATAACCGAAATCGCGATAGGCAGAAAAACTCAGCTGAGCCCTCTTGCCGCTTTCGGAGCGCTCAGTCCGAAATGGAACTGGCTCGGCAAACTCGCTACCTTCGTGCCGGTGCTTATCTTCCCGTATTACTGCCTCATAGGCGGATGGGTTACAAAATACACATACGCCATGCTTGCCGACGGGCAGTCCGCGGCGTCGGATTCATATTTCGGCAGTTATGTTTCGTCCTCAACAGAGCCTATAATATGGCTTCTTGTGTTCCTTGGCATTACAATGCTGGTTGTCATTTTCGGCGTAAACAAGGGAATTGAAAAACTCAGCAAAGTTCTTATGCCGCTTCTGCTGATAATCACCGTTGCGCTTTCGGTCTATATAGTCTCACGCCCCGGCTCAAAGGCAGGCATCCGCTACTATCTTATGCCCGATTTCGGCAACCTCAGTTTCAAAACCGTGCTCGCGGCTCTCGGTCAGCTTTTCTATTCTATGTCTCTCGCCATGGGAATTATGATAACCTACGGCTCGTATCTCTCCAAAGAGGAAAAGATTGAAAAATCCACCCGTCAGATTGAAGTTTTCGACACTGCCATCGCTTTTCTCGCGGGACTTATGATAATCCCCGCCGTTTTTGAATTTTCGGGCGGCGACAAAGAGGCGCTGAGTTCCGGACCTTCACTTATGTTCGTGACTCTCCCCAAGGTATTCAACGCTATGCCCGCGGGCAGAGTAATCGGCGCTCTGTTCTTTTTCCTGGTGCTGTTCGCGGCGCTTACAAGCTCGGTTTCAATTCTCGAAGCAATTGTTTCGGGTCTGATTGACGCCTTTAAAATGAAACGTATTACCGCAACGCTGCTTGTTTCGGCATACGGAATTGCTCTGGGCGTGATTTGTTCACTCGGCTTCGGTATCTGGAGCGATTTCACGATTATAGGTATGTCAATACTCGATTTTATGGACTTTGTTTCAAACAGCATTTTCCTTCCTCTTGTTGGAATGCTGACATGCGTTGTTGTCGGCTTTGTCATAAAGCCGGACGCGATTATAAGCGAAGTCGAGCTCAACGGTCCTTTTAAAATGAAGCATTTTTATATTGCTATGGTAAAATGGATTGCCCCTGTTCTGATTTTTGCGATTCTTGTTTCGGGCATTCTTCAGAGTTTCGGCATTCTGAAAATATAAAACAAAAAGAAGCAAGCGCTTCCCTCCGGGGAAGCGCTTTTCTGATAAAAAATGCCCCGCCGTTTGGCAGGACATTTTGAAAAGTCAAGATTAAATTATTTAAGTTCAACCTTTGCGCCGACTTCTTCAAGTTTTGCTTTCGCAGCTTCAGCGTCTTCTTTGGAAGCGCCTTCTTTGACAGCCTTGGGAGCGCCGTCAACAAGTGCTTTTGCTTCTGCAAGACCGAGACCGGTGATTTCACGGACAGCCTTGATAACCTTGATTTTCTCTGCGCCGACATCCGCAAGGATAACGTCGAACTCTGTTTTCTCTTCTTCAGCTGCTGCTGCGCCGCCTGCTACGGGGCCTGCTACTGCAACTGCTGCTGCGGCTGAAACGCCGAACTCTTCTTCTACTGCGTGAACGAGCTCTGAAAGCTCAAGAACTGAAAGCGCTTTGATTTCTTCGATCATAGCAGCGATTTTCTCTGATGCCATTTTAATTTCCTCCTAAATAGATAATAGATAAATTATTCTGCGGGTGTTTCTTCTGCGGGAGCTTCCTCAACGGGAGCTGCTGCTTCTTCTGCAGGAGCTGCTTCCTCAGCGGGAGCCGCTTCTTCTGCGGGTGCTGCTTCCTCAGCGGGAGCCGCCTCTTCTGCGGGTGCTGCCGCTTCCTCTACGGGAGCCGCTTCTTCCGCGGGCGCTGCTTCCTCTGCGGGTGCCGCTTCCTCAACGGGAGCGCCGCCCTTATCAACAACAGCCTGGATAACGCGTGCGAATGCTGCGATGGGAGCATTGAATGCGTTGCATACTGTTGCAAGAAGGATGTCTCTTGAAGGAAGCTTTGCAAGGGATTCTATCATCGCGGTGTCGATAACCTTGCCTTCAAGGTAACCGCTCTTGATTGTGAACTTACCCTTGGATGCGTCTGCAAACTTCTGAAGTATTCTTGCCGCTGCGGTCTGGTCTGCGGGGCTGATGGCAATAGCCGTTGTGCCCTCGAGGACGTTTGTGATATCGTCAAGACCTGCGCCTTTAGCCGCAAGACCGAGAAGTGTATTCTTAACTACCGAGTATTTGACGCCTGCTTCGCGAAGCTCTTTACGGAGCTTGGTGTCATCAGCGACGGTAATACCTTTGTAGTCAACAACAACACCTGCTACGGAGTTGTTCAGAGAATCAACAAGATCAGCAACCATTTGCTTCTTCTGTTCCAATACCTTTTCGCTTGGCAATTTGATTTCACCTCCGGTTTGACAATTAAAAAGCCCTTCCCGACTGCGCGGAAAGGGCAATAACACACTGCATTTTTGCTTTGTGTATTCCTCTCTCGGCAGGCGGTAGAAACCTTATGCATAAACTGCACCTGCTGTCTTTGAAAAGAACAGCTTGTGTATAATAACACACATTTTTGCCTGTGTCAAGCAGATTGTCGAAAATTATTCGGCAACGAGCTTTAACGGGTTGACTTTGATGCCGGGGCCCATTGTTGTCGCAACAACGCATGAGCGGATATACTGACCCTTGCTGGCTGCGGGCTTCGCCTTGATGATGGCGTCGAGAAGAGTGTTGAAGTTTTCGCTCAACTTCTCGGGACCGAATGAAGCCTTGCCGATGGGGCAGTGAATAATGTTTGTTTTATCAAGACGGTATTCGATTTTACCTGCTTTTGCTTCGGTAACTGCTTTTGCAACATCAGGTGTAACCGTGCCGGCCTTGGGGCTGGGCATAAGACCGCGGGGGCCGAGAACCTTACCGAGACGGCCGACGAGACCCATCATATTGGGAGCCGCGATGGCAACGTCAAAATCAAGGAAGCCTTCGCCCTGAATCTTTGCAACGAGGTCTTCAGCGCCTACGATTTCCGCGCCTGCCGCTGTTGCCGCGTCGGCATCGGGGCCTTTCGCGAAGACGGCTACTCTGACCTGTTTGCCTGTGCCGTTGGGAAGAACTACGGCGCCGCGGACCTGCTGGTCTGCGTGACGGGAGTCAACGCCCAGACGGACATGAACTTCTACTGTTTCGTCGAACTTTGCCGTTGCGGTTTTGATCGCAAGGTCAAGTGCTTCCGAAGGGTCATAAAGATTCGCTTTGTCGACAAGCTTTACGCTGTCTGTGTATTTTTTACCGTGTTTCATCTTGTTTTAACCTCCCCTCAGTCTGCCACTGTGACGCCCATGCTGCGCGCCGTGCCTGCTATCATGCTCATTGCGGTCTCGATTGTCGCCGCGTTGAGGTCGGGCATTTTCTGCTCTGCGATTTTACGGATCTGTTCCTGTGTGATTGTAGCAACCTTGGTCTTGTTGGGAACGCCCGAACCGCTTTCAATACCGCAAGCCTTCTTGATAAGAACAGCTGCGGGGGGAGTCTTTGTGATGAACGAGAATGTATGGTCAGCAAATACCGTGATAACTACGGGGATGATGAGACCCATATCGTTCTTTGTGCGCTCGTTGAATTCTTTTGTGAACGCCATAATGTTTACGCCGTGCTGGCCGAGTGCGGGGCCGACGGGGGGTGCAGGAGTTGCTTTGCCTGCGGGAATCTGAAGTTTGATTAAACCGACAACTTTCTGTGCCATTTTTTTAACCTCCAATAAAATGTGGTGAATTGCGGAGTCTCTGAAACTCCTCCCACGAAACCGTGCATACACACGGCCGCGCCGAAGGCGCTTAATTTGAAAAGACAGTCAAGTCTTCAAATTACCGTGATTAATCCTCGGCGAGTTCAACCTGGTCGAGCTTGAGTTCAACCGATGTTTCTCTTCCGAAGAACGAAATTGTGACGCGGACGAGATCGTTGTCAACGTCAATTTCCTGAACAACGCCCTGAGTGCCTTCGAACATTTCGTCAATGATATCGACTGTGTCGCCGACCTTGTAGGAAACTTCGATGACCCTTGTTTCGATTCCGAGATTGTAAACCTCGTCTTCTGTCAGGGGCATTGCTTTGCTTTCCGGGCCTACGAAGCCCGTAACGCCTCTTGTGTTACGGATAACAACCCATGTGTCGTCACTCATGACGGGTCTGTTGTTTTTGTCCGCCTGAACGGCAACCTTGACAAAAACATAGCCGGGAAACAGCTTGCGTTCCGTCTGCTTGCCCTTTTCATCCTCGACGATTTCCACGGGGACTTTCACGTCAAGAATCGCGTCCTGCATCTTACGGTTTTCAACAACCTTTTCGATGTTGCCCGCAACCTTGTTTTCGTAACCTGAGTAGGTATGAACAACATACCATCTTGCGTCTGTAGCCATTGAAAATCCTCCCTATTTTCAGATAGTGAAGAATTTGCTCACGGCAGACATCATTGCCTGTGTCGTCTCTTCGGCAGCGCCTGAATTGCTTATGTGTTCCGCCGCTCTCTTGAGAAGTGAGAGAAGGAATGAAAGCAACTGGTCAATACCGAAAATAACAACACCGCAGATAACAACCACGACAAGAACTACGCCACTGGATTTGAGAACTGTCATTTTGTCAGGCCAAACAATCTTTTTGATTTCGCCTTTGAGATCTTTGACGAACTTCTTTATGGCCTTGCCTGCGCGCTGGAAGATGTTGCCGTTAGGGTTAGACTGCTTATTCGCCTTTTTTGCCTCTTTTTCGGCTCTTGCGACTTTTTCGGCAGCCTCGGAAACTTCCTTTTTAGCCATTTGTTCTCCTCCTGTGTTATTTTGTTTCTTTGTGGAGAGTATGCTTCCTGCAGAAACGGCAGTACTTGTTCATCTCCAACCTGTCGGGTGAGTTCTGCTTGTTTTTCATTGTGTTGTAGTTGCGCTGTTTGCATTCGGTGCATGAAAGTGTGATTTTCACTCTTTTACCGTTAGCAGCCATTTGCGGCACCTCCATCTTTTAGGAATTTTTAGCCTCCCTCTGTGACTACCGGAAAAAGGGCACAAAAATAAAGCCCTCCCGCAGAGGTGTAGATATAATATCACAAGTCACCTGCTTCGTCAAGCATTTTTTTATTATAAGAAAAGCTTGATTTTTCAGCCCGGTCAAATATCACAACATATTGTTTTTACGCCTGTTTCAATGTGTATATCTTGCGACATATATTAATGTATTATAATATAATAATATCAGACTGTTTCTTCTTTCCCGGCGGCTTCTCCGGATTTACGGACGGGCAGCCACCAGGTAAAGCCGAAAGCGAGGCAGTTCAAAAGCCCCTTGCCCGCGCTTATGCCGAACTGTTTCGCGGTCTTTCTGCCGATAATGAAATATTCCGAAAGATGCATGGCGAAAAGAGCGGCGACGGGAATAAACATCTTCTTCACGGCAAGCACAATTCCCGCGATATAAAGAATGACGCACACGGGTTTGCCTATGAGAGAGACAAGCTTCATCATAATATAATCTCCTTTTATCCGATTAAATGCCGCATTGCCCGTTAAAGCAGTGCGGCATTTATATAACAGTTTGTTTTATCAGAAAAGCATAATGAGTAAAATTGCCGCCATTGAGATAAATGTCATAAAGAAGAAGCCGAGCGGCATGAATATCATGGCAATCGAGCCTGTTGTGATAAGAGCGTTCAATGTTGTTTTGACAACTACGGTGTTCTGCGCTTCGGAAATGTTCTGCCAGCAGAAGCTTATGCGGTTGCCGTCCTGTGCGTATGTGTCAAGATCCAAAGACGCCGAGGAATCCGCTTTTTTGAAACCGCAGTCTTCAAGCGCTTTCGCAACCGAAGCCGCCTCTTCCTCGTCGTGGAAATCAACAAAGCCTTCCATCCTGAGTTCATCGCATGGCTCTGTATTGTAAAGATGGCCGCCTCTGAAGCCTGTGCACCACCAGTAATCGTCATAGGGAACGGTGAACTGATACTGATAATCGCCGTTTCTGTCCTTGTCCCAGTAAAGCGTTGTCTGCATTTTCAGCCTGTCGTTATCGGCGCACTGGTAAGGCATAAATGGGCTGACCTCTTCGCCCTCGGCAAGTTCCTTGTCGTGATAATAATATCCGATTTCACTGCCGTAGAAGGCTATGCCGTATTGACCTTTCCACAGCTGAACCATACGGGCCTTGCCGCCGTAATTATAGTTCAGACGGACATAGTCATAGTTTATTGTAAGATAGGGAGAGACATAGTCAAAGGCGTTCATAAAGCCTGTGGTCTTCTGCCACGCGACATCCTGGTCATAATAGTAAAACTTTTCCGTTCCGTTGAAACGGTAGCCCATAACGGTATTGTTGCGCAGATAGTCGTTTACCGCATCAACGGCGGTCGAGCAGCTGATTTTGATGCTGCCGCTGAATGTTTCGCCGCTTTCGGGCTCGGTAACGGTCGCCGTGATAATTGAATTGCCGGGATTCTCGCCGTAAACCAAACCGTTCTTGTCAACCGAGCAGTGTTCGCTGTCGGAAGACCACGCTATTGTGAAATCCTCCGGTTTTAGTTCACTGCCCTCGGGAACAATTATCTCAGCCGTCAGCTGAAGATAAGTGCCTACATGAACATATCTTCTCGGAGCGTCAAGTTTTACCGAATAGCCCTCAAGCGCCGCAACCGCGCCTACGGTCGCAACGGAGAACGCAATCAGGAACGCCATAACTGCTGCAAGAACAGCCGAAGCGGTTTTTCTGCTCATCTCTTTTTCCTCCTTGTTCCGCCGTGAAAACAAAACTCAACGGCAGGTATAGCATAACATAATTATATTATCACAAATAAATATATAATGTCAAATACAGTTGTTCAACACCTTCTCGCAAATAACAAAAAAGGCCTGCCGCAGCAAGCCTTTCTGTCTTTACTTTATCTGACTTTTCTGTCAGTTTCCGAAATTGAAGCCGAAGCCGTCATTGCCGAAGGGATAGAGATTGGGGGACGTTGTCGTCTCTTCGGGAGTCGCGCTGCCCTTGTCTTCAACGAGGGTTGCCTCAACATCGAATTTCTGAACCGAGTAGTCGTTGTTTATTCTGCCGATTGTCAGCGTGAGCTTGTCGCCCGCCTTGCCGTTGTCAATCTTTTCAAGAAGAACATCCGCCTTGTCAAGGGGTTCGCCGTTTACCGCGATAATCATATCATACTGTTTTACCTGCGTGTCAGCGAGGCTCGAATCGGGTGAGATGGTCTGAATAATCAGCGCGCCCGAGGGCAGATTGTTGTAACGGGCTATCATACTGTATTGAGTGCTTGAACTCAGCGGATAATATGTAACGCCTATCTTCGCTCTGTCTTTTACATAGCCGTAACTGATTAAGTCATCGGCGATTTTGACCGCCTGGTTAATGGGAATTGCGAAGCCCATACCCTCGTATGAAGCGGAGGCTATTTTTTGTGAGTTTATTCCCACAACCTGACCGTATGCGTTTACAAGAGCGCCGCCCGAGTTACCGGGATTTATCGCCGCCGTATGCTGGATACAGTTCATAGTGTAGCCGATTTCACTTGAAATAGGTCTGTCTATGGCGGAGACAATACCGTCTGTGAACGAACCGAAGAACTCGATTCCGCCGGGGTTGCCTACCGCGTAAACGGATGAGCCGACTTTAAGCGCGGATGAATCGCCGATTTCGCAAACGCTGAGGCCTGTCGCCTGAATACGGAGCACGCCGACATCCGTCTTGACATCGTAGCCCACTATTTCCGCGTCATACGCGGTGCCGTCTTCAAGCTGAACCTTTACGCTTACATTTTTGTCATCTATAACATGGGCGCAGGTGAGAATATATGTATATTTTTTGCTGTCGTCGGCGGATGATTCAATGGGAACAAGTATGCCCGAGCCCTGACCTGCCGCCGAGGAAGAGTCCGCGTTTGTGTAAACAAGAACGCCCGTGCAGCTCGCTCTTGCCTTTTCGGCAATGGCGTCTGTTGTCAGCGCGTTTTTCTCGCTCGGAACACCGCTTACCGCTATTTTGACATCCGAGCCGCTGTCTGTTTCCGCCGCGCCGGAATTTTCCGACGGCGTCTGTGACGAAATTGAAGGCGAATCGCCGTTCAGCTTCTTTTTCAGGTCTGCGTTGTGTTTAAGCAGAACGCCCGTGCCTGCGAGAGCGATAACAAGGATAATCGCTATAAGCGCGGCAAAGATTTTTTTGCCTGCGCCCTTCTTTTCGCCTGCGGGAGCAGGTGTGTTCTGCACGGGTGCGGGAGCGGGCGCTCTGTAAGGCTGCTGATAATTCGGCGCCGCCGGACGCTGAGCCTGCCCGTTGTATCTCTGCTGATAGGGGTTATACTGCCCCTGGCTGTAAGGATTCGCGTTGCCGTTCTGCGGTCTTGCGTAAGGATTCTGCGGCTGACCGTATCCGGGAGCGCCGTAGCCCTGACGCGGATAACCCTGACCGGGCTGTGTATATTGACCGCTCTGCGCGCCGTAATTTCCCGCGGGAGGCGCAGTGTTCTGCGCAGGCGCGGACGGCTGCTGCTGCGCGGCTGTCTGCCTGCGGTATTCCTCCGCCTGCGAAGCGTATGGGTTTACGGGAGCTTCCGGCTTAGTCTCAATCTGCTCATAAAACTCGCTTTGTGCGCTTTCCGCCGCGTCGAATATTGCTTCTTCGGGCGCCTTGGGCGCTTCGTTCATTTCCTGAGTTTCGGTGATTTCGGAATCCGGATTTTCAATCTTTTCGGTC
Source organism: Oscillospiraceae bacterium (assembly GCA_902787025.1). GTDB lineage: Bacteria > Bacillota > Clostridia > Oscillospirales > Acutalibacteraceae > CAG-177. Next base: position 17,220 of record CADAER010000008.1, read on the forward strand.
TGTTCGTTTAATTCTTCATTATCGAATTCGTTCATGATTCGGTCCTCCTTTTTATTTTATCACCTGCATTATTGCATAAAATTGTTAACAATTTTTTACGCAGGGCAAAATAAAATGTTAACTATTTAACGATTTTTGCTTTATATTTAAATTAATGCCGTCGGAGCATATCACCCCGCGGCATTAATAATATTACATTTAATAATTATTTATTTCGGCAACCAGAAAATGAAATCGGTGTGGTCGTCGATTACGCTGTGCGCCTTGATTTTTCCGTTGTGAAGTTCAACGAGCATCTTAACAAGATATAGTCCCATACCCGCGCTTTTCGCGTCGTAGCTTCTCGACTTGTCAACCTTATAGAAACGCTCGAAAATCTTTTCGGTCTCCTCGGGCTCTATTCCGTGACCGCTGTTCGTGACTCTGACAACGGCTCTGTCGCCGCCGTCCGTCGCGCTTACTTCTATATACCCGCCGTCGGGAGTATATTTCACTGCGTTGTCAACCAGGTTGTAAATAACCTGATAAATCATATCCCTGTCGGCGTTTATTTTGAGCTGCGTAAATGTTTCAAGACCGCGGACATCAATGGATTTGGCGTCAATCATCTGCTCGAAGCTCAGCAGCGTGGAGACTATCATTTCGGAAATGTCGAACTCGGACGGGTGTAGCTTCACCTCACCCGATTCAATGCGGCTGAGGTTGAGCATCTGCTCAACAAGTCTTTTCAGGCGTTTAACCTCATCCGAAACTATTCCGAGATACTGCTCCTGCTTGTCCTCGCTTATCGTTCCGTCAAGTATTCCGTCAATGAACCCGCCTATTGTGGTCATCGGTGTTTTAAGCTCGTGCGAAACATTCGCGATAAAACTGCGTCTTGAACTTTCAAGCATCGCGAGATCCTGTGCCATCGAGTTGAACGCCTCAATCAGCGTCGTGACTTCATCGGGATTTTTGGTCTTGCGGATGTCAGTCGGTATTCTGTATGAGAAATCGCCGTTCGCATAGCGCTTCGCCGCTTCCGACATAAGTCGCAAAGGTCTTGTGGTTCTCGCTGTTGATATGTAAGCGACAATAAGAGCAAACAGAATTCCTATCATCGACGCGTATGAAAACATACGGAAAATAGCGACAATATAAGGCGCGAGACCTCTCGTGAGCGACTGCGTGGCGAAAACCACCGCGACCGTTTCCTCGCCGACCTTGACAGGTGAACTTACTATGAAGCTCAGGCTGTCGAGATTGCCGTCCAGGTCGCCCGTAAGCGAGCAAGACCTGTCAACCGCCGTTCGCATAATCTTCTCGTCGATTTTATATGAGCCGTGAAGCATGCAGGAACCCGTATAGAGTGAGAAACCGGATTTGAGAATATCCTTGCAGTAGATAATCCCGCCCTCCGTGTCAACAACGAAAATATCCGCGTCAATCGCCGACGAAATCTGATTCAGGTTGTTGCATATCATCATTATGGAGGCCTTGCGGTTTTCATCCATATACTCGGAACTCAGCACATCCGCGGTGTTGCTCGCAACCGAGTAAACGTTCTTTTTGAGCAGCTCCGCCTTCTCGTTCATCCAGTAGCTCGAAACAAACACCATAAGCGTAAGTCCCGCTATGAGAAGCGTTCCGAGAAGCATAAGAGCGGAGGTCAGGAAGAACCTGCGGAACAGCGATGAACGCCGAATTTTTGTCCTCGGGCTTTTTTTATCGGATTTCTTGGACTGTTCTTTCATTTCGGCTCCGGCTTATTCCTTTGTGGCGAATTTATAGCCGACGCTCCATACCGTCTTGAGTTCCCATTTATCCGATACGCCCTCAAGCTTTTCACGAAGGCGCTTTACATGAACGTCAACCGTTCTCGAATCGCCGTAATAGTCAAATCCCCAGACCTCGTCAAGAAGCTGGTCGCGGGTGAAAACCCTGTTCGGGTTGCTCGCAAGGTGGTATATAAGCTCCATCTCTTTGGGCGGAGTGTCAACCTTTTTGCCGTCAACCATAAGCTCGTAGTTCGTCAGGTTGATGACGAGTTTGTCATACTTGACCTCTTTGATGTTCTCCTGCTTGTCGGAACCCGTTCTGCGAAGCACCGCGCGGATTCTCGCGACAACCTCTTTAGCGTCGAAGGGCTTTGTCACATAGTCGTCCGCTCCGAGTTCGAAGCCGAGGACCTTGTCAAACGTCTCGCCTTTCGCGGTGAGCATGATAATCGGCTTGTCGGAAAATTTGCGGACCTCTCTGCAAACCTGCCAGCCGTCAAGCTCGGGCAGCATAATGTCGAGAATCATAAGGTCGGGATTTTCATCCTGAAACTTTTTGACCGCCGCCGCTCCGTCGTTGGCTATAATAACTTCATAGTTGTCTTTTTCGAGGTAAAGTCTGAGCAGTTCGCATATATTGGTGTCGTCATCAACAACAAGGATTTTTTCTGATGCCATAGTTATTCCTCCTCAATTTTCTTTGATGACATAATACTTTAATATTTTTAAGGGATTGTGAATTACAATGTGATAAATTGTAAACTTTGCTTTATTTTTTTATGTCGAAAAGTCCGCGGATAATCGCCGAAGCGCCGGTTCTCATAACAGAACTCAGAGCGTTTGTGGCGGCGCGCTTCGCCATGGTCTGCGCGGAGGTCTGCTTGCCGCCCAGCACGGAGTTCACCATATTTGTGCTGACAGATCTTGCGACAGACGAGGTAGCGCTTGTAACCGCTTTCTTTGCCGCCTTTGAAACCTCGTTCTTTTTCTTATCCTTTTCCTTCTGAGCCTTCTTGGCCTCTTTTTCCTCTTCGGCCTTTCTCTTCTTTTCTTCTCTCTCTTCAGCGGCGAGCTTCTTCTGTTCCTCAGCCTCCGCCTTTTTGCGCTCTCTTTCTTCGGCGGCGAGTCTCTTCTGCTCTTCCGCTTCCGCTTTCAGACGCTCCGCTTCGGCCTTCTTTTCGGCTTCTTCCGCCGCTTTGCGCTCCGCCTCGGCGGCTTTTTCTTCGTCGACTATTCTCTTTGCTTCCATAATCTTTTCGTAAGCCGACTCTCTGTCAACATCTTCGTTGTATTTGAGAGCGAACTCATCGCTCTGAATCACGGCGCTTACTTTCTCTTCGGATGCCGCTCCCATAAGGCTCTGCGGGGGCAGAATCTTCGCGTTCTCAACGATTGAGGGAATGCCCTTCGCGTCAAGGAAGCTTACAAGCGCTTCACCGGTGCCGAGCGCCATAAGAGCCTCTTCGGTATCAAATTCGGGGTTTGCTCGGAAAGCGTTTGCCGCCGCGCGGACAGCCTTCTGTTCGGAGGGAGTATAAGCCCTCAGACCGTGCTGAACGCGGTTTGAAAGCTGTGCGAGAACCTCATCGGGAATATCCGACGGGGACTGCGTTACGAAATAAACGCCGACGCCCTTTGAACGGATGAGTTTAACCAGCTGAACGATTTTCTGAAGAAGAGTCTTCGAGCAGTCGGTGAAAAGCATATGCGCTTCGTCAAAGAAGAACACAAGTCTCGGCTTTTCAACATCGCCGACCTCGGGAAGCTTCTCAAACAGTTCGCTGAGCATCCAGAGCAGGAAGGTCGCATACGCCGCGGGGCTCTGGATAATGCGGACGCTTGAAAGAATATTTATATAGCCTCTGCCGTTGAAATCGGTGCGGATGAAATCTCTTATGTCGAGCATCGGCTCGCCGAAAACATCGTTGCCGCCCTCATCCTCAAGCTTGAGAAGAGCGCGCTGAATAGCGCCCACGCTCGCGGTGGCGACACTGCCGTATTCAAGCGAGAACTCCTCTCTGTTTTCGCCCACATAACCGACCATCGCGCGAAGGTCTTTAAGGTCGATGAGTTCAAGTCCTCTGTCGTCGGCAACGCGGAAAACGATGTTGAGCACGCCCGCCTGAACATCGGTGAGCTCAAGCAGTTTCGCGAGCAGGGTCGGACCCATATCCGTAACCGTAACCCTGACATTGTTGCCGTTTTCGCCGAAAATGTCCCAGAATCTCGTGGGATAGTTTTTATAACCGAAATCCTCAATGCCGAATCTCGCGATTCTCTTCTGCATGTCCTCGCTGTCAACGCCGGGAACGCACATACCCGAAAGGTCGCCCTTTACGTCGCTGAAAAATACGGGCACGCCCATGTCGCTGAAAGACTCAGCCATTACTTTCATCGTGATTGTTTTACCCGTGCCGGTAGCGCCGGCGATAATGCCGTGGCGGTTTGCCATTGAAGGCTCAAGATAAAGGCGTTCGCCCGAAGCCGAATTCGCAACCCAGATTTTGCTGTCACTGAACATATATTTCCTCCCGAAAATTATTTTTTAATATAGAATTTGAACATTGTGGTCGATTCGAATTTTTCTCCCGCGTCAACCGTGCACTGCGGGAAAGACGGAGTGTTGGGGGTGTTGGGATAAAACTGCGTTTCAAGACAGAATCCCGCGTGCTGAATGATGGGCTTGCCTCCCTTGCCCGCCCTTGTGCCGTCAAGGAAGTTGCCCGTGTAAAGCTGAACGCCGACAAGGTCGGTATAAACATCCATCGCCCTTCCGCTCGAGAGGCTGTAAGCCGTGACTGCGGGGCCGTCGCTCTCGTTGAGGCAGAAATTGTGGTCGTAGCCCCTGCACATTTTAAGCTGTTCGTCATCCGCGCCGATATCTCTTCCGATGGGTTTCGGCTCTCTGAAATCAAACGCCGTTCCCGTAACATCGCGGAGTTCGCCCGTCGGTATGCTGTCCGCATCCGTGGGAGTGAATCGGTCCGCGTCGATTTTAAGCACTGTGCCGAGAATATCGCCGCTGCCCTCGCCGTCAAGATTGAAATACGCGTGGTTTGTAAGGTTTATAACTGTCTTTTTATCCGTTTTCGCGAAATAGTCAATTTTCAGTTCGTTCCTGTCGGAAAATGTGAAAACAACCTTGAAATCGACATTGCCCGGGAAGCCCTGCGCTCCGTCGGGACTGCTGTATGACATCTCAACCGCGTTGTCGTCAATGATAATCGCGTTCCATACCGTGTGAGAAAGCTCGCCGCCGCCGTGAAGACAGGTTTTGCCCTTTTCGTTCTGCGTGAGCTTATACTCTGTCCCGTCTATCGAAAAAGCGCCGTTTTCAATACGGTTCGCGTATCTGCCGACAGTCTGTCCCTGATAGTTCGAGCGGGTTTCGTGACCTTCAATGTCATCAAAACCGATAAGAATATCAGCAAGCCCGCCGTCTTTGTCGGGCACGCAGATGCGGTCAACCGTCGCGCCGTATGTCAGCAGATCAACATATGAGCCGGGATGGTTTGTTATTCTGTAAAGAAAAACCTCCTCGCCGCCCGCAGTTTTGCCGTAAAGACTTTTTTCAACCATTTTCAACACTCCCTAAATATGTTGTAATAAATCTAACTGATTAATTATATAATGGAGTGTATATTATTGTCAATAAAATGATTGAGAGAAATCTGCCGTCTTGACCGCGTGAAACGGCGGTATTATAATGACAGCATCACAAAAACGGGAGGCGAGGGCGTGAAGGAGTTCATCAATGTCCGCGAACACGGTGCATCCGGCGACGGTCAATATGACGATGCCGCCGTTCTCAACAGTCTGATAAAAGACGGAAAACGTCGGCTTTTCGTTCCCGCCGGGCGCTATCTTATGGGCAGCGCGCTTGTTATCGTAAGCGGCACGGAGATTGTCGCCGATGAAAACGCTTATTTCGTTCTCGCTCCCGGCGCGCAGAAAGGGCGCCGCGATTTTCTTGTCACAAACAGCGCGGATGACGGGGTTGCCTCGGATATAAGCATCCGCGGAGGCGTTTGGGACGGGAACAGTATGAACAACAGCAGAGGAGACGACCTCTTCGACCCCGCCGCCACAAGCGGAGCGCTCTTCAGTTTCAGAGGTGTCAGAAACCTTTCTCTTACGGATATGAAGCTGAAAAACCCTCTTTGCTATTACCTGCGTTTCTGCGAGGCGGAGGATGTGAAAATCGAAAACATTGTTTTTGAGTCCGAGGATCTGCATATAAATCAGGACGGCGTGCATCTCGCGGGATTCTGCCGCCGTTTCACAATACGCAATCTCCGAGGGAAAAACGGCTCGCCGGGCGATGATTTCATAGCGCTCAACGCCGATGACTGTCTGACGAGGCAGGAGAGCTTTGATATGGTGAACGGTCCGCAGAGCGACATTCTGATTGAGAATATAAGCGCCGACGAGTGCCACTGTTTCCTGCGTATTCTGAGCGTTGAATCACCCGTTGAAAATGTCACCGTCAGAAATGTTTCGGGTTTCTGCCGCGGCACCACGGTCAATATGGATGCCGCGAGATACTGCCGCGTGCCTCTTTTTAAACCGGATGACGAAATCTGCAAAAACGGCGTCGGAAACCTTGAAAATGTGCTCATAGAAAATGTCAGGGCAGGCAGAAAACAGGTTACGGACGAGCCGTTCATCACCGCCGAAACGAACGCCTCCCGCCTTGAAATACGCGGATTTGAAGCGACCACGCCCTGCGGCGGCGATGTCGTTGAGATATCCAACCTCGCACAGCACCGAATAAAATACGCAAGCGGTAAAACGCAAGTAAACTCAGTTCTCCAACACAACGAAAAACGCTCGTTCAGCGATGCCGCTTTTGAATCACTGATTCTCGAAAGAACGGATAATTGACCCCCTCGCAGGTGTGCCATCCGCACAGCGCCGACGGCAGTTTCGCCGCCGCGTGAATTCCGGTTGACAAACCGGGACTTATTTGATAGAATAATCAAGCCGTCGGGTAAGATACCGCCGACGGCACATAATTTGACTGTTTGGAGAGTTGTCCGAGTGGTCGAAGGTGCAGCACTCGAAATGCTGTGTGCAGAAATGCACCTAGGGTTCGAATCCCTAACTCTCCGCCAGAAAAGCCTTGATACGTAAGCGTTTCGGGGCTTTTTTCTTTTTACCTCTCCGTTTCAGAAAAGCGTCATTAATGGAAAATTCAGTACGTTTTATTGGACTTATGCAAAAAATCTTTATTTTTTTGCTCTGCGTTCTCAATTCGAATTTGCCCTTATAATTCAAGGGATTCAAAGACTGTTTGACTGAGATTTTGAGGAAAATGGCGAGAAAAATGAATGTTTTCTGTCATTTGTCCTCATTTTTTTGCAACTATCCCTGCACTCCCCAGTCTTCTTTTATGACGGGTTCAGGCAAATTGAGAACACCATCCATCAGATAAGCTGACGAAATCTTTGACTTGAAATCAAGATGACTGTAGATATCTGCGGTAGTAGCTATATCCGAATGACCGAGCCATTCCTGTATCTCTTTTAGCGAAACACCATTGGCGAGAAGCAGAGACGCACAGCTGTGTCTCAGATCGTGAAAGCGGATTTTTCTGAAACCGTTTTCCTTGAGCAACTTTCCAAACGCTTCAGTTACATTGTTAGGATTATAAATCTTTCCAATCCCATTTACGAATATATAATCAATATATTCCGTACAGTAGCTTTTACCGCATACTCTTCGGTTCTCTTCCTGCTGCTCTTTTAACTCTTTGAACGCTTTCTCAAATCTCGGAACAAGCGGCAAGGAACGCAGACTGGATTTTGTTTTAGCCCTATCCTCTTTTATAATTGTCTGCTTTCCGTCAATTTGCACCGTAGTCAGGATATGCTTGATTGTAATTGTTTTGTTTTCAAAATCAATTGCATCCCATCTAAGACCTAGCGTTTCACTGCGACGGAGACCATAAAAAGCTGTTACTTGAATAAGTAAACCGAGATAATGATTCTTGGTTGCATCAAATAATGCTTCAAGTTCCTCAAGGCTGTAGTGCTCTGCAATAAACTTTTGCTTTTTCGGCCTGTCAACTTTATCTGCCGGGTTGAAATCAATCAGATCCATTTTTAAAGCGTATTTCAGAGCTCTGTGGATATTTGCATGCTCATGGATTACGGTGTTAGGGCTGACAGTTTTCAGTTCATGAGCATAGAACATCTGAATATCCTTTGCGGCAATACTTGCCACCGTGAAATCCTTCTTTTCAAAATACGGAACAATTTTATTTTTGACCATACTCGTGTAAGAAGCATAAGTTGTTTTCTCTACCGTAGGACGTATTATCTCGAGCCAAAGAAGCATATAATCAGAAAACTTCATATCGCTGTTTAAATCACCGGATAGTGATCTGGGCGGTTTAAAAGCTTTTCTTGTTTCAATAAGCATATGCTCCGCTCTTGTTTTGTTGCCCTTTGCCGTCAGATACGTAGAAATCCATTTCTCTTTTCGTTTTCTTGTCTGCTCGTCGGTATAGCTGAGTACCATATAATAGATATTGTTTTTAATTCTCAAGTGTCCTGCTACCATTCATAAACCTCCATTTCATTGATAGCGTAACTGATATTAGACACTCCGGTTGGTAAAAACATTTTACAGTTTAGCCGAAGTGTATGTCAAGGATATCGATATCATAAAGATTCTGTTTTCTCTCTATTTCTTTGTTATCACCAAAAATGTTTTTGCACAAAAAATCCGAAGCTATCTGTTAAGGGCATAGAAATACCCTATTAAGATAACTCCGGCGATTAGCTCCACGTTTAAAACGGGGCAACTTGCGGTAACTTCTGAATCTGATCAATTCTATGTAGGTTTTGACAAATTGTGAAGTTTTGAAAAGTAAAAGTAAATACTCTATGCTTTTTTGTCGCTTTTCGGGCGACCATATGAATAAAAATATGCGGTATAATTCGCTCAAAGTTGCATTTAGTTTTGCAAAAATCAAATAAAATGAGAGAGTTTTTTTGGACACTAAATGTGTTAGACTGTAATCAGCGAAAGAGTAATTTTAAAAAAGGAGATACAAAAATGACCAACAATGAACTGTATTCACTCATTCAGGAAACATTAACCATTCTTGATGCCGACGAGCTCCCGCAGGTACATAATTACCTCTTTGATTTAATTGATGAAGAATCAGATCTTGAAGCATCACCATTTGAAATCGCAAACATTCTAATTCACTCCTGCGATACAACCGAGCCGTTGTCGGAGATAGTCAAAGATTTGGTTATTGAACTTTTTGAAGATGCTTATGCCGAGGGCAATGCCGATGCAATGAACGATCTCGGCGCAGTGTATTATGACGGTTCAAGAGGATTTGAGCAGAGCTTTGAAAAGGCAGTCGAATACTACAAACTCGCCGCCGAAAAAGGCAGCAGACATGCTCAGGAAAACCTCGGTTACTGCTACTACTACGGCAGAAATATGCCCGTTGATTATGAGAAGGCGTTTCACTATTTCGCTCTGGGCGCGTTTGACGGTCACATCATTTCCCTCTACAAAATCGGCGATATGTATATGAACGGCTACTATGTAGAGAAGAACCCGACCGAAGCGTTTCATATCTACAACAGATGCCTCGAAACAATGACCGATGAAGCGGCAGAAATATGCGCCGGTCCCGTTTTCCTCAGAGTCGGCAACGCATTCCTCAAGGGCGAGGGAACAGAAGAAAACGCAAAAAACGCCCTCGTTTGCTTTCAAAAAGCCGAAGCCTTTCTTTATGATATGGTTGCCGGAGGAAATGTGATGTATAAAAAGAGCCTGCAAGGCGCGATTGACGGCCAGGCAAAGGCAAGAGCCAAACTCGCCGAGTCCCTGCCGCAGGATAATTGGACATTAGATGATTGATAAATAAACAGGCTTCCCTTAACCGGGAGGCCTGTGAAATTGCTTTAAATGTAAAAACAGAGGTCTGTTTTTCTGATATTTTGTTTATTGAAATATTACATGCGTGTGCTATAATAATTATATTATGGGGTAATTTTACCTTAATCGCAAATAAGGAGTAAACACATGCCTTCACTACCTTATGATAAAACAAATCCAATGAGCATAGAACAATATGCCAAGCTACTTATCGGACACACTTTTCAAGATGTGTTGGATGGTAACGTAGGCAAGTGCTCTCCCTCTCAGGAAAAAGCATCTGAATACAGTAATCCAAGCCGAAAAGGAGGACTTGGAAATCTTCTTGAAGAAGTTTATTTTGAGTATAAAGCTAACAGCGAGTCAAAAGCGGATTTTGAAGAGGCGGGCGTTGAATTAAAAGCCACTCCGTATGAGTATAACAGAAATGGTTCAGCAAAAGCCGGCGAAAGGCTCGTCCTTTCAATGATAAATTACAGCGGAGAAATAGAACCTACTCTTGAAGAATCCCATGTATGGCAAAAATGCAAATTGATTTTATTAATCTATTATTTGAGAGATAAATCTCTTAAAAGCAATTTGCAATACCCAATTGATTATGTAACTTTGTTTACTCCTTCAGAAACAGATAAAGCCATTATTGCTAATGACTACAAATACATTGCTGAAAAAGTCATGAGCGGACAGGCAGAAACACTCTCTGAAGCGGATACATTTTATCTTGGCGCATGCACCAAGGGTTCAACGGCAGAAAAAAGTATTGTTAAACAGTTCTATCCTCCACACACTCCAGCAAAAAAACGAGCATTTTGTTATAAAAACTCATACATGACATATGTATTAAATGACTATGTTATGAAAGGAGTTATCACTTATCAGCAAGAAGAGCAATATGAATCTATATTAAAAGATGCATCCGAACTTGAAGGTAAAACATTTGCTGCTTTTATTGTTTCAAAGATTAACCATTATACTGGATTGACTGATAAAGAGTTATGTTCAAAATTTGATAGACAATATAATAATAACAAAGCGCAATGGACTGATTTAGCATATAGAATGCTTGGAATAAAATCAAATAGAGCGGAAGAGTTTAGAAAAGCTAATTTAAAGGTTAAAGTAATACGCATTGAAGGAAACGGAAAAATGCGAGAAAGCATGTCATTCCCACCATTTAAGTATAAGGAATTAATTGAAGAAGAGTGGGAGGATTCAACCCTACACAATTACTTTGAAGAGACCCGGTTCTTATTTGTGGTTTTTAAGCGAAGTGGAGATAAATATATTCTCAAAGGTGCTCAGCTTTGGAATATGCCTCTTGAAGAATTAAATGACACAGTAAAAGCCGGATGGGATTCCATTGTTAATACAATAAAAGCTGGAATCAAATTTGAAATTGTTGAAACGGCAAATGGTGTTGTTGTTAAAAATAATCTGCCTAAAAAAGCAGATAATGAAATAATTCATGTAAGGTCGCACGCTCAAAAACGTTATTTTAAATTTACAGACGGGACTATTATTGGCGAAGGAAACGAATCTGATGCCAATCAGCTCCCAGATGGCACATGGATGCCCCATTACAGCTTTTGGATTAACAACGATTATATTGAAAAACAGCTTGATAAAAATCTGTTGGATTAATTTCCCAAGGGGATAAGTTATATGGAAAAAACAATTTGTGAACTCTTTGCCGGAGTCGGAGGCTTTCGACTTGGATTTGAAAGAGAAAACCCTGAATGGAAAACTGTTTGGTTTTCTCAATGGGAGCCAGGCAAAACGAAGCAATGGGCGCATGATTGTTATGTTTCTCATTGGGGAGACATTGACGAAAGAACAGGTATTGATATAGGTGAAGTCGATAAGTCACTGATACCCGACCACAATCTTTTAGTAGGCGGATTTCCTTGTCAGGACTATTCAGTTGCAAGATCTTTGTCCGGCAGCCAGGGTATTGAAGGTAAAAAAGGTGTTCTTTGGTGGCAGATTAGAGATACAATTGAAACAAAGAAACCTCCGTTTTGCCTTTTTGAAAATGTTGATCGTCTTCTGAAATCGCCGGCATCACAAAGAGGAAGAGATTTTGGTGTAATTCTTGCGTGCCTTGCTCAGTTTAACTACTCTGTAGAGTGGAGGGTGGTTAATGCAGCTGATTATGGTGCTGGTCAAAGGCGAAGAAGAGTGTTCATATTTGCATACAAAAACAATACTAAGTACGGTGTTACTCAAAACGGTTTGTCAATTGATGAAATTTTAAAGTCATCCGGATTCTTTGCAAAAGTTTTTCCTATTGAACAAGAAATAAAAATAAGTTCTACTACATTTGATTTTTCAGATATAGCATCCATATCGGAGAAATTTGCATTTCAATTTGAAAACTTAGGCTGCATGAGAAATGGAATAATCTATACTACCGATTCAAAGCCGATAATGGAAAAGCCCATTACGCTGAGAGAAATGGTTGAGTCTGATGTTGATGAAAAATATTACCTTGGAAAAAACCTTGAAAAATGGAAGTATCTAAAAGGAGCAAAAAAGATTTTAAGAACATCAAAAACAGGTCACCAGTATTATTTCAGTGAAGGTCCGATAGCATTTCCGGACAATCTTGATATGCCAGCAAGAACGATGCTTACATCAGAGTCTTCGGTTAATCGTAGTACACATGTTATTGAAGACCCGCAGACAAAGCAATATCGTCTTTTAACTCCAATAGAGACAGAAAGAATTCAAGGGTTTGATGATAACTGGACAAATACAGGAATGCCCGAAAAATTCAGATACTTCTGTATGGGGAATGCGCTAGTCGTTCCAATGATAACAAGGATGGCAAAACAGTTAGATCTGATTTTTTCAGAAGAATAATAGTCGATAAAGGTATGCCAATTTTCATGGTATATATGAGGAGCTTTAATGAATATTGAGTTAATTTTAAAGCTAATTGAACCATATTCTCGCGGTGGAATGCTAACATATGATGACTTTGAAAAAGCATTTAGCATGTTGTCTCTTCGTGAAAAATATGCAGTTTGCGAAATATTAAATGAGAATGGGTTTGAATTATGTGATGAATATGATGACGATGAAGTTACTTCAAAAGAAGAAAACATGGAAGCGTTTGAAATATTCTCAGACAACTTTGACGATTTAGATAATGACGATGACGATGTAAAGATTGAACAAAAAGATGAAATTGTTATACAATATTCCAATATAAAGCAATCAAATCGGAATCTTATAGCTCTGATTCAGCGAGGAAGCAAACAAGCAGAAAACGATTTATGTGTGAAAAATAAGAATCTTGTAGCAAAACGTGCCCAAAAATATTTTCAGGTTTTTGGCAACAATCTTGAATTTGAAGACTTAATGCAATCCGGTTTTATAGGGATGATTAAAGCGGCTCGTCGTTTCGATTTAAATCGAGATAATAGCTTTAGTACATATGCTGTGCATTGGATTGATCAAAGCATATCCAGAGCTGTAATTGATACTGGATTTACCACAAGAATTCCCGTTCACGAATTTGATTTTATAAAGAAGGTAGTGCGCTATAACAATGACTTTGACTATATGGGATATGAATATAACGACAGGGTGAAATTGATTGCTGAAGCTTTATGTGTATCTGAAGAGAAAGTACTTGATACTATGCGTATTTATTCACAATTTTTGAAGCGAGCATCACTTGATGCTCCTGTTAATGAAGATGGAGACACCTGTCTTGGAGAATTAATTCCATATTATGATGAAATGAACATTGAAAAAACAACAGAATCAGGATCATTAACTGAAGAGCTTAATGATGTATTAAATACTTTACGACCTAGGGAGGCACAAGTTTTAAGGCTTAGATTTGGACTTGAGGACGGAACACCGCACACACTGGAGGAAATCGGAGTAGTATTCAATGTTACTAGAGAGCGTATCAGACAAATAGAAGCAAAAGCTTTAAGGAAACTAAGACACCCTTCAAGAAGCAAAAAACTTAAAGATTTCCTGGAATGAGGAGATAATATGAGCGTATTAATAAATGTAATCGGTTCAAAGCCGAAATCTGATGAATATCAATGTGCAGTTAAGCTTAAAAGAATACTAGAAGATGGACTTCCGAAGAACGCTATGGGCGAAATAGTCCTTCATGCTAATGCAACATTAGTTGGTCAGACTGTTAAGGACATTGATCTTTTAGCAATGGGAACATTGCAGAATTGTTCAATGAATTTATCAATTACTGATAAGAACAGTGAAATATCAAACGAGAACATAATTATAGATAGTTTTTGCACTTGTATTGAGATAAAGAGCCACAGTATAAACGGAATATTTAGAGAAGGAACGGAAGTATATGTAAAATATGGTGCGGAACAACATTCTGTAACAACGCAATCAAATGAGCAAAAAATATCTGCTAAAAACTTTTTTTCAAGAATTCTTGGCGGTTTTTCTCCTTATGTTTCTAATCTAATTTGGTTAAATGGTATAACTAAAGATGAGCTCGACAGTCTTTTAAAAATCGAAGGTAAAATAATGCCCTCGAATATTCTGTCTTGTGAGTTTGAAGTAAAACACTTCATGCAACTATTAATGTGGCAGAAAAGCCCTTCTTTTTATCGGGGTAACTACCATTTTGATTCTTGCTTCGCAGGAAAAACAGTTAAGGACTTTCAAAATGCACTTAGTGCACTCGGAAAAGCGAAAAGTTGTATGGGAGAACTTACTAGAAAACGTATTGAACAAATAACTCAAAAAGCAATATCTTCAAATCTAACAAAACTCGGTGAAGATAAGCTTGTTATATATAGAGGAAAAGCTGGAACAGGTAAGACGGTTGGGTTAATACAAACAGCAATTGATTTAGTGGATGAGTTTGATGCTCGGGTTGTTATTCTGACTTATAACAAAGCATTGGTTTCAGATATAAGAAGACTATTCACTTTAGCCGAGCTCCCGGATATGTTTCAAGATTCATGTGTTCATATTTGTACTATGCATTCATTTTTTTACAGAATCATAAACAGCACACTATATGACGGAAACTTGAGTGGAGAAAAATTCATTAATAATTATCAAGCATTAATGGTAGAACTACTTGAACTTTTCTCTGATTCTGACGGTAAACAATTAATAGATGAAATACTTAGCAAAGACACTCATTTAAATTGGGAATACTGTCTTGTTGACGAAGCACAAGATTGGTCACAAGTAGAGATGGATGTACTTTTGCAACTGTTTTCTATTGACAAAATCATTGTTGCGGATGGAGGACAGCAATTTGTTAGAAATGAAGAGGTTTGCGATTGGTCTACTGTTTCTTCCAGGAAAAACGTTAAACTTAAATATTGTTTAAGGCAAAAGAACAATATCGTTAATTTCATTAATCACTATCTGAATAGTATTGGCGAATCAAATCAGAAAATTCTAACAAATGACAAGCTTGCTGGTGGAAGAATAGTTATTACGCAATCAGATAATAGTTTGATACCGATGATAAAAGACGAACTCTTATACCTAAAAAAATATGGTAACATACCATATGATATGATTGTGTTTGTTCCGTCATCATATGTGGAAAAAAGCCCTAGAAGGTTTTCACAAAAGTCATTATTTGAAAAGAATGATATTACTATTTGGGATGGTACAAACGAAGAGGAAAGAGAGAACTATTCTTTGCTTGGTGATGATGTTCGAGTCCTTCAATATGAATCCGGTCGAGGATTAGAGGCATGGGTTGTTATTTGTGTTGACTTTGACGAATATATTCAAGAAAAAATCTCTCAGTTTGATAACAGCAAATCAACCAACAAACTATTATTAGAAAGCGAAGATGACTTGAAACTAAAGCATTTAGTTAACTGGTCTTTGATTCCATTGACCCGTGCCATAGATACTGTTGTAATTACAATAAAAAATCCTACTTCTAAAACAGCAACGATTTTAAAAAGAATCGCAGAAGAAAATCCGGATTATATAACTATCAAATAGGAGAAAAACATGTCAAACACTATATTAAAAAACCGAATTGAAAAATGCGTTAATAATTTAGTTGTAGATGATAATATAATCATTGTAATAAAAGGTATGCCTTTTGATTTAATTGATACTGAAGCAGCTCAATCTATTAATTATGATGAGATTATAAAAAATAAATTTAGCTATATGATGAGTATTGTTGGGAAACGCAAGTTTATTACATATGAAGAATTCCTTTTATTGAGTGATTTTATAGTCTCCCAGTATTCTACTGTTTACATTTTGACAAACAATATATACTTGGAACAGTATCCTTTAAACCTATACTGTTCTTCAAAAACCATACAGGGAATCATTACTCATTTTGAAGAATCTGATTCTGAAGAAGATGATGATAGAGAAGTTGGAAATATAGAGGAGATAATATCTCTTTTTGTCGGTGTCAAGGACTTTAACGGCTATCTAATCGGTGCTTACTGCGATGATAAAGCTTTAAGCAACCCAAAAATTGAAGCAATTAATATTTTTGAAGAATGTGAAGAGAACATTCAAAAAGTCGCTGATTCAGATGATTTTGTTGATTTAATAGAAGAATCGGACTATGTGTCGCTGATTAAAAAAGTGTTTGATGAGCCTGATGAAATATATATTAGGATTTCGAATTACACAGGTGATTTTTATAAATTAAAGAGTCATCTAAGTATTCTTGCTAAAAACTGGTCTGATTGGACTGATTTTTACATTGTTCAGGCACAAGAAGTTGAAGAGTCATTTGAGCATCGCAGTGAGTACACAGAAATTTTGAAAAAGTACTGGGGACACGGCTCGTTTAGAAATATCGAGGTTTATGATGTCCCATCTCTTGAAGAAGGAAAGAAAAAAGTTGTTAAAATCTCACAAGAGAACATAATTTCAAACCTTGTTGACCAAGTTGAAAAGTGTTCTGACAACAATAAAGCTTTTAGAGATATGTTTGTAACTGCTCCTACTGGAGCAGGTAAATCTGTTATGTTTCAAATACCGGCAATTTATTTAGCAGAGAAACACAATTTGCTTACAATTGTCATTTCTCCGCTTATAGGTTTAATGAATGACCAAGTAAAAAATCTTGAAGTTAAAAATTATAAAGCTGCTAAAACAATCAATTCCGACATATCTCCAATTATTAAACAAGATATAATGGAAAAGGTTGCCGACAGTCATTATCACATTTTGTATATTTCTCCAGAAACATTGTTGAGCCGCAGTGATGTCGAACAATTGATTGGCGATAGAACGATTGGTATGATTGTAATTGATGAAGCACACATTGTTACTACTTGGGGAAAACAATTTAGGCCAGATTATTGGTATTTAGGAGATCATATCAGGAAGCTTAGAAAAAAACAACTTGAGAGAAAAGGTCGTTCATTTGTTGTTGCTACCTTCACGGCAACCGCAATCTATCATGGTTTTGAAGACATGTATACAGAAACTGTAAACAGCTTACATATGTTAAATCCCATAACCTACTTGGGATATGTAAAACGTGATGATATAGATATTACAATCACTAGGAAAGTTAAAGAAAATGGTCAAAGATCAGAGTATGAGTTAGATAAGGATTTTCAAATAGCTCAATTGGTAGAACGAGCGATTATCATGAACAAAAAAACGCTAATCTATTTCCCAACGATTGCTTTAATCAACAGATGTTATGAGGCTTTGCGATGTTACAAATCCCGTATTAAGCTTTTGCCCCAAGTTTCTATTTATCATGGTTCCCTTGATAAAGATAAGAAAGCAGAAAGCTATGAAAAGTTTTACAATGGTGAAAAACTGGTGATGTTAGCAACTAAGGCGTTTGGTATGGGAATTGATATTGATAATATTGAAATTGTCGCTCATTTTGCACCAACAGGAAATGTATGTGATTATGTTCAGGAAGTAGGTAGAGCGGCAAGAAGACCCGGTTTGAACGGCGAGGCTGTTTATCACTATGATTCTAGAGATTTTAAGCATATTAATAGACTTCATGGCTTATCAACAATACAGAAGTATCAGCTCATTGAAGTGATAAAGAAAATCACAGAATTATACTCTAATAGTTTAAAAAATGGAGGAAGAAACAACTTTACTAGGCGAAGGAACTCAATGCTTTTGGATGCTGAGAATTTTTCTTATATTTTTGGCACTCCAATCAGTGATGAGGATTCTGATATTAATAAAGTAAAAACCGCATTACTCATAATTCAAAAGGACTTTGAAAACCGCATAGGATTTTCCCCCATTAATGTAAGACCAATACCGTTATTCTCTTTTGGTTATTTTAAAATAAGAGAAAAAACTCAAGAAATGTTGAAGAGTCGATATTACGAATGTTTAGAAGAAATTGAGCCGGATAAGAATATATGTAGAATTAACTTGCAGAAAATATGGGACAAAGATTATCGTGGAATGTCGTTTCCACAGTTTAAATACTTAGTATACAGTAATAACAGCAATGAAGAGCTTGATTGTAATTTTGTTGATGAGTATCCGATGACACCGGCTCTGTGTGTTAATATAGAATTTGGTTCTGATTATAAAAGTTTATTTGAAAAATCCTGGAATGTAATTCAGTCATTCATTAATCAGCAAGTTCTTTTAGGAAAACATACTTCAATTATGGAAATAACCAATGCAATTTCTCAAGGCTGCAACATTTCAGAATACAAAGCCCGGGCCATAACAGAGGTAATCATAGCTTCTATGGATTCTTATAGAAAGAATTTTTCTAGAAGTTCAACACCTATAGCGATTGAAAAAGCCACAAAAGACGGCAATATAAAGTATCAGTTCAATGTTGCTGTTAATAGCTATTTCAAATGGGTTGAGAATAAGTTTAATAATATTATTCAAGAAACCGTTGAAGGTGAGCTTTATCTTGTAAATGATAATGGTATCAAAGCAAAAGAAATAAGTGTTGTGTTAGGTATATTGGAATCTCTTGACGTGCTTTCATTCAAAATGATTGGTGGAGAAAGCAGTCAATTATACATTTATATCAACCAAATTCAGAGTCTTATCAATATTATCAATTCTCCTGGTCGCTATGATAATAGGTTGCTTGACACAGTTGGCGAACGTCATCTGGTTTCGGTAAAAATGCTAACCTACTTATACGAAGGTAATTTTACCAGCGACGAAACATGGGATATTATCGAAAACTATTTTCTTGGTATTATCCCGGAAACTGTTAAGAAGAATTGCAGAATAGAAAACCCGGCAATAGATATTTAGAATTCGAAGATTGGAAGGTATAAGCATGGCGTTCATTTTGAATAAACCAGACGATATGAAATTAATCTATGAAACATCTAAGTTGGTGTTCAATGGAGAAACTAATTTGTCTGAAGAAAAAGAGCGTTTAGCTAGTATTACGGGAGCCTCTGAAACATCTATAGGAATGTATTTTGACATTTATTATATGATGAGAAAGGGAAAGTGCTTCAAACGTGGGACAAGTGGTGCGTATGTAAAATACTTAGTAAAAAGCATCTATAAAGATAATGGTCTTGATGCTGCAATTAAAGCTTTATCGTCAGCTAAATCAAATTCGATATATCAAGGAGCAAAAAGCATTGAAAGAGTGTGTAAAGAAGTAATTACAGAACTCGGATTGAGTATTAGCTATGATGAATTGGAAACTGATAAAAGTAATGAAAATAACGTTGACAATAATTGGTACCCTTCGCCTAACGACTACAATTCCGGAATCGCGAAAGAAGATTGGCTTGAGATTCTAAATAATAAAAACATTATCGGTCCTGTGTGGGGAAATGTTCTTGCAATGTTCTATACGGAGCCTGATGGTGCTACCTGTAAATACATCGGAAACAAATTTCACGATGATCCGTTTTCAATTTCTGGAAAATGTACAAATTTAGCTAAAGCCATTTACAGAGAAACAAATTGCCCCATAATGGAAAAAGAGGATGGTGGAAAAAAGTATTGGCCTATTCTTTTCTTGGGCAGAGATGCAGGCAAAGATATGCCTGGCCAATGGGTTTGGAAACTTCGTCCCGAACTTTATGATGCTTTAACTGAATTTGAAATATGGAATTACCTTCATAAGACAGGAAAGTTTTATTCTTGGGAAATCGTTGATGAGACAACTGCAATTAAAACTTGCGACAAATCATTTTTTGAGTTTGCTGGGTCAGGTATACCGAAAGAAATTTGCTGGTTTTTCAGCTTTGAAAACGCACAACCCGGTGAAAGTAAAGATGTTGTATTAACTTTTGAGGGAAACGATTATAAGGCACGTATCAAAAATGATACAACAGATAGGTTTCGCACAACAATCAATTGGTACACTGATCTAAGCACTGAATTTGCCAAAAATAAAAAAGATGACTTATCAGTTGTTTTCCGCAAAGTTTCACTCGACAAATATGAATTAAGCATAAAAGGTGGTGAGGCCTCAATGACAACAAAACAGATGCTTGACGAAATCAAGAAGTATATAGCTGCAAGGGGCTTCACATATGAAGGCTCTTTGATTGAGAATTTCTATCTCAGTCTTAAATCCAAGCCTTTTGTTATTCTAGCCGGCACATCGGGCACAGGCAAAACAAAACTTGCCGAATACTTTGCCGATGCTGTAGGCGGCAGAAAAGAACTCGTTCCAGTTCGCCCTGATTGGTCCGATTCATCCGATCTTTTCGGTCATATTAACCTTAAAGGCGAATTCACTGCGGGTGCAATTATTGATTTTATAAAAGAAGCAAACGAAAACAAGGGTAAACCTTATTTCCTGATTTTTGATGAAATGAATCTCGCCAGAGTGGAATACTACATGAGCGACTTTCTCTCGGTTCTTGAAACAAGGAGAAAAAGTGAAACAAACAATGAAATAATCACCGCTCCTCTCTTTAAAGACAGCATTCTCGGTAATGACGAGTCCGCGCTCAAAAAGTATTCAGGTCTGACCATACCGGATAATCTTTACATTATAGGCACGGTAAATATGGACGAGACTACATTTCCGTTCAGCAAGAAAGTTCTCGACCGTGCAAATACAATTGAATTCAGCTATGTTGATCTTTCGCCTGTATTTGAGGATTACGGCTCTGTTGAAAAACCTATTCCGGTTCAGAATGATTATTTGAAGCCTTCTTTCATAAGGCTACAGGAATGCTCCGGTCATAAAGATACTGTTCAGAAAACATGTGATGAATTGGTGAGAATTAATGATAAACTGAAAGCCGCCGATTTGCATGTCGGATACAGAATCCGTGATGATTTCTGTTTCTATATGATTAACAGAGAAATGGCAGACGTTCTCAGTTTTGATGAAGCTTTTGACAATCAGATTATGCAAAAAATACTTCCGAGGATACAAGGCAGCAGTTCATCGGTAAAAGAAGTGATTCAGGAGTTATTCAAAATATGCGCCGGCGATTATACAGGAATGGCCGATAACGGAAGCATTAATGAAAGCATGAAACATTTTATTGAAACAAAACAGGATCAATGTAAATACTATAAGTCAGCCGAAAAGCTTGTATATATGATGAGGAGATACGAAGAGGATGGGTTCACTTCCTACTGGCTCTAATAAGCTTATTGCAATACGCACTGAGCAGCTTGAACTGACAATCAAATCAAAGGAAAAACAGACTGCCCTCTTTGTGAATGAAGAGGAACAGTCTTCTTCAGTGCTGGTTGCGGGTTATGGAATTGAGTCGGTAAGAATAGACAGTCAGAATATTGAAATAAACGGTGCAACGGGTGAATCTTATTCTTCAAGAAACATTAAAGTTAATCCGATGTTTTTTGAGCAGACCGATTATGAAATTGTTGTCAGAAGCAGAAACGGTCAATCTGTATCTGTATGGCATGAGACTCCTTTGATAAGAGACAGGATTTCATCGGTTATTGATGATAACAATTCACTTGTTAC
>CADAER010000009.1:0-37936 GCA_902787025.1 Oscillospiraceae bacterium
TATTGAGCACCCGCTTCCTTCGCCGCCGAAACAATTTCCTTCGCCGCCGCTCTCCAGTCGCAGGCAATGACAAAGTCAGCCGCCGTCGATACAGTGTCAAGGTCATCTTCTGGCTCAATCGCCGCGATTATCAGGTCGGGATTGACGGCTTTCGCCTTCGGTATGGCAAGCGAAGAGAACCGCAAAGCCCTTGCGAAGATTATCGCTCCCACTTCCGGGTCGGCGGCAAGCTCCTGAGCCACTGTGACAATTTCGGGATCTCCGGGGTGAAGAACACGCGAATCCGGCAGCTCAATATGAATTACCGCATCGGGGTATTGCGCTTCAAGCGCTTTCGCCGCCGCGTAATCTTCGGGATACTCATCCTTCGGAGCGGTGAGTATCACTGTCTTTTTATCCGTTTTAATCTCTTTTCCGCAGGCGCATAAGCCGAAAACAAGGCATATGGCGAGCAGAAACGCAATTACTTTTCTGAACATAAAATCTCCTTACGGAAGAATCATTTCCGAGTTGATTTTCTTGATGATATCGGCATCCATTTTGAGAATCTCACGGTCATAGGTGTATATGCCGTTTACCTCAAACTCAACATCACTTACCTGTGTGTAAACGGTTGCCGAAAGTCCTTTTTCAATAAGCGGAATAATCTGGTCCTCGTGCAGTCTTCTGTAGCCTTGAGACAGAGAAACCTTGCTCCTGAATTTGACATAGCCGAAGCTTCTCTGAAGGTTCCAGACATGACCTTCGATTGTTCTGCTGTATCCGCCGTATTCGCTCAACACAAACGGTCTTCCGGCCTGTCTGCGCTTCGTGGGCATATGAACGGGGAATATGTATTTGTGAACGCTCTTGAAGTCGGGACCGCCCTGATCGTGCCAGCCGCTCGCGTGGTCGATGACACGGCTCGGATCATAGGCCTTGACCTTTTCACCGATTTCCCTGGCGTCAAACTGCCCCCAGCCTTCGTTGAACGGAACCCAGCAGCCTATACAGGTGTAATTGTAAAGGCTGTCAATAACCTCAAACAGTTCCTCTTTGAACTGTTCGCGCCATTCGGGCAGATCGCGGTTGAACATTTTGTATTGATTGTCCTTTACGTGAACATTGATGTTCGGCAGACCGCCAGCGTAAATGGGATTGAGCGCCTTGCCGCCGCTTATCATATCCTGCCAGACTATCATTCCCAGACGGTCGCAGTGGTAATACCAGCGCGCGGGTTCGGTCTTTATATGCTTGCGGAGCATATTGAAGCCGAGTTTTTTCATTTCTTCAATGTCAAATATCATAGCCTCGTCGCAGGGAGCGGTCAGACCGCCGTCGGGCCAGTAGCCCTGGTCAAGCAAACCTCTCTGAAAATACGGGGCGTTATTGAGCATAAGACGCGGAATACCTGCCATATCCTTGCCGATGCCGAACTTACGCATACCGAAATAGCTCTTTACTGTGTCGGTCGCGCCGCCGTCTTCAAGGGATATCTCAAGGTCATAAAGGAAAGGATCCTCGGGACTCCACAGACGAAGATCGCTTACGGGAATTTCACACTCTTCGCTTATCTCACCGCTGAAAATCTCCTTGCCTTCCTTAAGAACCTTCGCTGTCAGCCTTCCGCCTTCAGAACTCTTGTTAATCTTGAGAGCGAGAACGCTTTTATCAATGTCGGGCGTCAGTCTGATTTTTTCTATGTAATTTGATGCAACGGGTTCAATCCAGACGGGCTGCCAGATTCCCGATGTCGATGTATACCAGAAGCCCTTTGATTTATGAACCTGCTTGCCTCTCTGCTGCCAGCCCGAATCCGTCGGGTCGTAAACCCTGACAATAAGTTCGTTTTCACCGTCGTTGAGACAGTCGGTAATATCAAAGGTGAACGGGCAGTAACCGCCGGTATGACCGCCGACATTAACATTGTTTACATAAACCTCGCACTGCCAGTCAACCGCCTCAAAATGAAGAAGAATACGCCTGCCTTTGAATGATTCAGGCAGAGTGAACCCTCTGCGATACCACAGACGCTCGTCGGGCATAAGCGTATGTCCCACGCCCGAAAGCAGGCTTTCTATCGCGAAGGGAACGGTTATTCTTCCGTCAAAGTTTTTCGGTCTTTCATTTGTGTCGGGAGTTATGGCGTAATCATACTCGCCGTTTAAGCAAAGCCATTCGTCCCTTGCCATCTGAGGCCTCGGGTATTCGTTTCTCGGGCAGGCGGAGTCAACCGAATCCGTCCATCTTGTTTTCAGAACTGTCATAGTCTTTCTCCCTTCGCTCAATAATACATATCTTCAAGCAGCCAGGTGCCGTTTTCCTGAACCGCTTTGCAGTCAAATGTCTTTTCTTTTTGTTTTCCGTCGGGTGAAACTTTAACGACCGTCACGGTAAACGAACAGTTTTCATCATCCTTCGCGGTAACATCAATTTTCATATCGCTCAGATCAAAAGATGTGCCTTCATCCTTCGCGTTTTTCTTTGAATAAAGAGCGCCGTCTTTTTCATAATAACCGCATTTTTTGATGAGCTCTTCCGCTTTTTCTTCTGTGTAAACAGAACCGAAAGCAGCAAGCAGGGAGTCATAGGAAGAATAATCAAGATCCGCGCTTCCGGAACCCGTAACCCTGCCGTCTTTATCCGTTTTAAGTCTTCCGTAAACAGCCGTATTTTCAACAATATTGAAATTTCCGACCATAAGCGTTGAAAGAAGAGTCCTGAACCCCTCGCCTACATACAGTTCAGGCGGAGCGCCGGGGACGGTGGTCGTTTCTTCCGTGTTCTTTGCGCAGGCGGCAAAAGAGAAAATCATAAGCGCCGCGAGGAAAAGCGAAAATAACCGTTTCATAATCATCACCACTGTTTTCATATATCTTTCTAATTATAGAATAATACATAAAAATAGTCAATTGCAATATACAGCATACACGGACTTTTTTAACCTGCAAAAAAATACCAGGCGAAATATATCCGCGCCGGCAGTTATTATAAGTTGTAATTATGCGATTAATGAGAAAATATCGCCTATGCTCTGCGCAAATGATGACGCCTGAACCGTCTCCGCGGACATCGAAGCGAAAAAATCCACGACGGCTTTCCCTGCTTCATACACAAGATAGCCCGGTGTCATAATCATATCAAGAAAGAAACTGAGCATAAAGAAAGGCAGCAGCAATCCCATTTTCAATCCTCCTCTCCGTATTGTTTTTATTGTTTTCCTTAACTGCGGTTTCATTATATTTTTTCCGTTGTTAAGATTCAACCGCACAAAGCATTAAGATTGCATTAAAAACAGAATTGTTCCGGCAGAAACGGCGGTAAAGTTTATTGACACTGCCGCGCTGTTAAACTATAATATGAACAGAAAAAGGGGGCTTGATTATGTATAGAAACATCTTTTGTCTCGGTGTCAGCACGCAGTTTGACCTGCCATTTGACGAGCAAATAAGGCTTATGCAGCAAAGCGGGTTTGACGCCTTTTTCACCCCCTGGGACTACAATTTCAGAATGGATGATTATGTCGCCCTCGCGGAAGAGACGGGTATGCTTTATCAGTCCGTTCACGCTCCCTTCGGCAAGGTTGCCGATATGTGGCACGGCAGCCCTCAGCAGCAGGAGGAAGCCGTTGATGAATTGATCGCCTGTGTGCGCGACTGCGCGAAGCACGGCGTGAATATAATGGTTTCCCATGTTTTCATCGGCTTTGACAGGGAATATATCCCGAACGAGCAGGGGCTCGAAAATTTCGCGAAGGTCATCGATGAAGCGGAGGAACTCGGCGTAAAAATCGCGTTCGAGAATACCGAAGGTCTTGAATATCTCGATGCCGTTATGACCGCGTTCGCGCACAGCAAAAGCGCAAAGTTCTGCCTGGATACAGGTCACGAAATGTGCTACAACCATCCGCACAATCTCATTGAACGTTACGGCGACAGACTTGTGGCAACTCACATAAACGACAATCTCGGCATCCGCTCAAGGCGCGGCGAAATCACTTATCTTGATGATCTGCACCTGCTCCCGTTTGACGGTATAAGGAACTGGGATGAAACCGCGCGCGAGTTCGACGAGTGCGGCTACAAAGGAATCCTCACATTTGAACTCAACCGCATCTCAAAACCGGGCAGGCACGAAAACGATGTTTACGGCAGAATGGAAATAGAAGAGTTCTTTGCCGAGGCATATAAAAGGGCTTGCCGTTTCGCGGCAAAGCGCAAGGCAGGTAATTACAGATGATTGCAAACTATCACACACATACATTCCGCTGCCACCACGCGAGCGGCACGGAGCGGGAATATATAGAAAGAGCCATTGAGGGCGGAATAAAGATTATGGGCTTTTCGGACCATATCGCTTTCCGTTTTCCCGACGGCTATGAGTCCGATTACAGAGTTCGGATGAACGAGGTTGAAGATTATTTCAACACACTGAACCGCCTCAGAGACGAATATAAAAACGAGATTGAAATCCATATCGGCTGGGAAATGGAATACTACCCGCTTCATTTTGAGCAGATGCTTGAAAACGCTGTCTCATGGGGGAGTGAATACCTCATTTTAGGTCAGCATTTCACAGGCAACGAATATCCGCACGGAATATATATCGGTGAGGGAAAAAACGGTGAAAAAGAGCTTATCGAATATGTCAACTGCATTCTCGAAGCGATAGACTCGGATAAATTCACATATATCTGCCATCCCGATGTATTTCTATACACGGGACCTGACGATGTTTACGAAAGAGAAAACCGCCGTCTTTGCAGAGCGGCGGTAAAAGCGGATATCCCGCTTGAAATCAATTTTTTAGGTATAAGAGACCACCGTCATTACCCCAATGATAAATTCTGGAAGATAGCGGGCGAAGAGGGTTGCACAGCCGTTTTCGGCTTTGACGCGCATAAAGCTCAAGCCGCGTTCGACGGCGGTTCACTCCGCGAAGGGCAGCGCATAGTCAATGAATACGGTCTTGAACTCACTGAAACGGTCAATTTGAAACCGCTTAAATAATATCACGCGAAAACCGCGGGAATACTTTGTGTATTTCAAGGTTTTGAGACAAAATCAGACGGAAAATAAGCCGTCAGGATGCGCGCTGAGATTTAAGAGAAGTTTCTTATAAACTAAAAAAGAAAGACGATTTTATCACCGGGTTCAATTGCGCTCTTGCCTGCAATAAAAACTACCCGTGAAAAATCGTCGTTCAATTAATCGAACATCCCTATGAAAGATTATCATCTTTCAAAACGCAAACGGAATGTTCATGGTGCCGGTGACCGGACTTGAACCGGTACACTGTTGCCAGCGAGGGATTTTAAGTCCCTTGCGTCTGCCAATTCCGCCACACCGGCGCATCCAAAAATTTATTATATAAGAAAAACCCGTTTTTGTCAATAACTATGTAAAGATATTTTACTTTACATAAATATATTTAATGAAAGAACAAATATGACTGTCCTGTATGAAGATGACGCTCTCATCGTCTGCGTAAAACCGGCGGGAGCGCTCAGCGAAAAAAGCGAAAAACCGAATATGATCTCGATGATTGCTTCGCATACGGGAGCGGAACCTTATCCCGTGCACCGCCTTGACAGAGAAACGGGCGGCGTTATGGTTTACGCAAAAACGAAGCAGGCTGCGGCAGCGCTCTCGGAACAGATACGGCAGGGGAGTTTTGAAAAACGCTATCTCGCCGTCGCTCAGGGCGTATTTGAAGAGAAAAGCGGCGAAATGACAGATCTGCTTTTCAGAGACAAACTGAAAAACAAAACTTTCGTCGTTGACCGTGAAAGAGCGGGAGTGAAAACCGCAAAACTCGAATACGCCGTTCTTGATGAGAAAAACGGCTTTTCTCTTGCCGAAATTCTTCTCCATACGGGCAGAACTCACCAGATAAGAGCGCAGTTCTCGTCAAGAAAGCACCCGCTTTACGGCGACAGGAAATACGGCGGCTGCTCGGGAGACCTCGCTCTCTTTGCTTACAGTCTTGAATTCACTCATCCGCTCAGCGGAGAAAAACTGAAATTAGAGTATCTTCCCGATTTCTCTATTCCGCCCTGGAATATATTTGAATATAATAAAGATTAAAGGCTTACGGAATCTTCCGCAAGCCTCTTTTTTATAAACCGTTTACGATTCTTTTGAAATGCTCTCCGCGCTCCTCAAAGCAGGTGTATTGGTCAAACGAACTCGTCGTCGGTGAGAGCAGAACAGTGTCTCCGCTTACCGCGACTTTGTTTGCCTCAGCGACAGCCTCATCGAGAGTTGTAACCACAATACCGTCGTCGCCGACAAGTTCTTTTACAAGTCTCGGCCCGCATACGCCGAAACCGATAACCTTTTTCACACAGCCGAGATGCCGCTTGACATCATCCATCGCAAGTCCTTTTTCGAAGCCTCCGAGCAACAGAATAACACCTCTGTCAAACGATTTGAGAGCGGTTACGGTAGCGTCCGTGTTCGTGCCTTTTGAGTCATTGTAATAATTTATTCCGTTTATTTCGCGCACGAATTCAATTCTGTGTTCCACGCCTTTGAAAGACGAAACGGCGTCAATGATTGTTTCGTTGTCGATTCCGAGCGCCTTAGCGGCTGTTACGGCAATAATCACATTCTGCAGATTATGTCTGCCGACAAGCTTTATGCAGTCAACGGGCAGAACGTTTTCACCGTTTATTACCATAAAACCGTCTTTTATGAAACAGTCCGCGTTTTCGTTTTCAATGCTGAAACCGTCCACCCTGCATTTTACCGGGTATTTCTCAACATACTGCGCGAGCACAGCGTCATCCCTGTTGAGAATAAACACATCACCGCCCGCCATATTGCGGTAAATCTCGGTTTTCGATTTGTAGTAATTGTCAAGCCCGCCCATAAAATCCACATGGTCGGGAGTAAGATTGATTATCGTCGCGACCTCGGGGCGGAAGCGGTCAATGTTGATTAACTGAAAATTGCTGATTTCCAGCGCAATATAGTGACCTTCCTCTTCCATGAGGTTGTTTTCAATAACCATTTCGCAAAGCGGAATGCCTATATTTCCGCAAAGATGAGACCTGCCGGGAAACGCCTTGTTGAGTATTTCATAAACGAGAGATGTCGTTGTTGTCTTTCCGTTTGTGCCTGTAATCGCAACATAGTGCTGCGGCTTCGAAACAATGAACGCGAGTTCAATTTCGGTTATGATTTTGATTCCGCGCTCGTTGAGTCTTTCAATCATCGGTGTGCGGAAAGGCACTCCGGGGTTTTTCACAACAAGGTCAAAATCACGCTCAAAAACGCTCATATCCTGGTTGACGATTTCAACACCGAGCGCTTCGAGGTCGTCCGCTTCCTTTATTTCATTCCTGCTTTTCGATTCCGAAAGCGTTATTTTCGCTCCGAGACGGTCAAGCACCTTGATTGCCGCCATACCGCTTCTTGCGAGACCTATTACAAGAACTTTTTTATCTTTGAAATCCATAATTATTCCTTTTCGGCACTGTTGAGTTTTTCGATTATCGCGGGTATTTCTTCAACCGTTTCCGCCTGAAGCTCCGGCTTCTCAATTTCGGGATAGCACCAGGTTCCCGTAGTTTTTATCCAGACGGGGATATATCCCGCCCTGCGCGAGGCCTCAACATCATTGAGCGGATTGTCGCCGATATAAAGGCACTCCTCCGCTTTCAGGCGGAGACGCGCCGCCATAATGTCAAACGGTCCTCTTTCGGGTTTGTGAACGCCTATATCTCTTGTGGCGATAATGCTGTCAAAACAGTCGTCAATTCCGACCATTTCAAGCTTTTTGTATTGCAGTTCGTGCGAGCCGTTAGTGATAAGCCCCGTCTTTATTCCGCTTTCACGCAGTTTAAGGAGCATGGGCCTTGTAAACGGGAAAGGCACCGCGTAGTGGTGAAATCTTTCAAGCAGAAACGAACTGTATTCCTCAAATGTCGGCGGATTTCTGAAAAAACCGCTTTCAATAAGATATTTGTGAATACTCGGCCAGCCGATGTGAACAAATTGCTTGTCGGCGTAAATGAATTTTTCCGTAATGTATTCATCGGTTATCCCGTCGGCGATGTCAAAAAACAGACGGAATTCCTTCGCTACGATTTTCAGCGTCGAATATCTGTCAAACAATGTGTGGTCAAGGTCAAATACTGCTGCTTTTATCATCGGCAACTGCCTTCTTTCCGGATTTTACCGCTGCGATGAGAATAATAATCAACAGCAGAATTATGAAGCCCGCAACGCAGGCGCATACGAGAGTGTAGTTGTTAAGCAGATTTACGAGATAACCCGCTTTCGGCAGATAATCGTCCACCGTGCCGAGTATCAGTTCGGCACGAACCTTGCTTTCGGTTATCTCGGAATTGCTGTTTACTCCTTTTACCGTAACATTTCTTTTGCCGGTTTCGCTTTCTTTTATGTCGGTGATAATCCCGTATGTGAAAAATCCTTTTTCTTTCTGAAGGACCGCGACAACATTTCCTTCTTCAAGCTTTTCGGGCTTGACGGGTTTGACGAAAGCGATATCGCCTCTGCTCAGGTAAGGGCTCTTTGTGTTCTTTTCAACAACACAGACGCTTTTGCCGCCGAGCAGTCTCATTGTGTTGTCGCTGTAATATTTCATAATACCCGTAAACGCGCTGACAAAAACAACAAGGGCAAGAAGAATTGCCGAAACCGCGACCGCCGCGGGATGTTTTTTGCTCTTTTTGTTTTTTACGGGCTCTTCTTTTGCCTGTTCGGGCTCTTCAACGGGCGTGTTGATACGCATGGCGTCCCTGCCGTAAAGAGCGTAGTCTTTGGGCATAACATACGGGCTCTGCTCATTCTGATTGAGCGGAGTCTGCATCGGGGCCGCTTTGTATAGCATCTGCTTCGGAAGAAGGCTGTCTCTTACCGCCTGATTTCCCGCAACGGGAGGCTTGAACGCCGGCTGCGCGGGCTGTTCTTTCGGTCTTTCTTTCCTGACGGGAGGCTTTACCTGAATCTGCGGTTGGGTCGGCTGTTCAGGTTGTTTTTCCTGCCCGACGGGCTGAACCTCAGGTTCGGGAGCAGGCTGTTCCGCCGTTTCCGTCTCCGTCTGCTTTGATATTTTTATTCCGAGATTATCGGGAGAAGAAATGTTTTTCCCGACCGCCTCGTCAAGACCGCTTTCAAGAGCGCGCACGTTTTCATAAAATTCTTTGTCAAGGTCGTCGAGTGATTTCGGCGTAAAATCAAAATTATCCGTGTTTACCACTCCCTTCAATTATAATCCCGCTTTTATTGCTTCGAGCTTTGCGCGCAGCTCCTTGTTCTCGCGCACAACTTCCTCGCTTAAAATCTGCATGGTCGAAACGCTCTTTAAAAGCGCCTCGTATTCCGCGCTCCTGTCTTCGCTTGCGGGCGCGGATTCTTTCTCGGCAGTGCCTTTTGCTTTTGAAAGAGCGGTTTCAAGTTCAAGCAGCTTCTTTTCTCTTTCCGCGGTCTGCTGAGTGAGCTTCTCGTTTTCCTCCACAACGGCGGCTGTTTTTTCGCGCATTTCCTTTACCGTCGTGTCAAGCTTTTTGGAGTATTCGTAAAGCTTTTTGTATTCACTTTTGATCGCGGCTATATATTCATCTACCTGGGAGCAGTTGTATCCCTGCTCGCATACCTGAAAAAGCTTTGAATTTTCCATAAAGACGCTCCTTTTTATCAATATCTAATCTATTATATAAAATTTGTTTTAAAATGTAAATATCCAAAATTCAGGGCAAAAAGAAAATCTCTCCCGGAAAACGGGAGAGACTGGATAGTTTAATGTGTCTGATATTGTCCCAGCAGCATCATAACGCCGGTCATCATAATGTCGCGCGAAAGATTGATTGCCGAAACCGCAGAGTTGAGGGCGTTGAGCCGCATACCTTCAACGGTCTTTTCTTCCCTGACTTTCGCGGTTGCCTCTTCAACAGTGACCTTGTTGCCCTGCGCGTCCATACAGATTATTTCAATTTCACCGCATTCGGTGCAGGTTCTGCTGTAAAGCGTGTATTCGCCGAGCATTCCGGTGGTTTCCCATTCGCCGAAGGAATGGCCTTTTGCGGGAATATCCTTTCTCTGAACCTTGCCGCAGTTTTCGCAGGTTCTCATATCATAACCTACTGCCGTGCAGGTCGGATCCTTGTGAATTGTTTCACCGTATGTGTGGCTCGTCTTTATTATCGCGTCAACCGCGCAGTTGCCTACGAAAAAGTCATCATAAGTGTCGTGCCATTTTCCGCCGTAGTAAATAAACGATTCGTCCGCGTTGCTGTTTGTGAACGATGAAGCGTTTTCAAGCGGTATCACGCCCGAGTATTCGGCGACCACATAGAAGACATCGCCCTCTTTAACACTGACCGTGTTCGACAGCTTTTCCGTGTAATAGCCCTCGGCAACATAATGCCCGTCCGCCGTCGCGAGCGCTTTGCCCGAATCGGGAACGCCGCTGCCGTTGTCTTTATAAACCGATACTTTCACATCGGAATCCGCGAATGTGTAAAACGCAACCTTTTCAATTACGCCGTTTGTGTCTGCGGTGAAGCGGTTCGCGGTTTTTGTAACATCTCCGAGAACAACCGGTTCGGTGTAGTCGGGCAGAGCGTTATATGAATACTTGCTTTCGCACGAATTGTTGACGGTAACGCTGTATCCCATAATCGACATTATTGTCGGGTCGTTATAGGGAAGCCAGAAATAACCGTCATCACCCCAGCCCGTGCCCCAGCTGTTCTTGCAATACCAAGCGCCAGGCTTACTCATAACAAGCTCGCTGAACTTGCCCTGCGCCTTGAAATTGTCATCCCATCCGACGATGGTAACAGCGTGGTTTGAAATGATTTTCAGCTTGTTTACGGCAACCGTTCCGTTGTCGCCGTGATAGAACTGATTTGAGTTGAACATAACCGAAGCGCCGCCGTGTTCAAGAACCCACTGTTTGACGGAATCTCTGTCATCAAGGTCAAATGTCACAACATCCTTGACCCTTATGTTGCAGCCTGAGCTTACTTTTTCAATTTCGGAGTAATCACCCATATTGTCGTAGTTGTAAGGGCTGTAAGGGAAATCCTTTTCATAAGCAATAGCTGTGTCCGTTTTGAGCGAGGAGAACAGCTCGAGTTCGTTGAGACCGATTGAAAAAACATTTCCTTCATACTCGAATCCGTCCCCGTAGTAGCGGGAATCCTCATCATTCCAGCCGTTGTTGATGCTGAACCAGTAGAGATACGCTTCCGAAAAATCAGTGTTGTCCTTCGTGCCGTAGCCCTGCATAATGTAGTCGCTCTCAAGACAGCTTATCGTCGAGAAAGCGGCGCAGGTGCCGAAGTCGCCCTGATTTTTAACGGGAGTCACATATCCCTTTTCAACCGCATTGTAACTCTCCGGCAGTGACGAAGCGAACGCTGTCGCCGTGAACACCAGAGCCGCAAACAACGCGGTTATTGTTATCAGTGCCTTTTTCATATTTTATCCTCCCTAAGGTAAATTAACCTTGCAGACTTTTGGTGTATTTTGAATCAAGTTCGCCGAATTTCGCGTAATTTTCCGCCTGCTCAATATACTTTTTCGCCTTGTGGTAAACGCCCGTGCTCTGAACAAAGTGCTGATGTTCCTCGTTTAATTCGTTTATGCGTTTTGATACCTCAGCCTGCTCTGCTGAAATCTTTTTGATTTCATCTTTCGGAGCCTTTTCTTTAAGCATGGCGGTTTTCTTTTCGGCAAGCTCGTTTTCCTTAATGCACAGCGCGTCAAACTCCGCCTCGTCAAATTCCTTTATTCCGTCGGGATAGAACTTCGCCATCGCTTTACACGAACGGAGTCCGAGTTTCGCGTCCGCAACGGCGTTCTTGCGTATTTCTTTTTCTTCGGGTGTGCCCGCGGGCAGAGCCTTCGCCGTTTCAACGGAATCGGCGGTAATCGAAATAATGCCTTCTATGCCCTTCGCGATAATTTCTTTCGCGCGTTCAAGGCGTAACTTTGCCTCGTTTGTGGTGAAACGTTCAAGTTCCTCAATAACGGCCGTTGAGATTTCTTTTTCTTCATTGTGCGCTTTGGCGGCTTTGATTTCGCTCTTCGGAGCCTTGCTCTTTTTCAGTGATTTTATATCAATCTCATCTTCACGGACTTTTTCTTTTGAGGAGCGGATAAACTCCATTGTGCTCTTCATATCTTCATCAGTCAGCACGCCGTTTCCGTAATCCTCAAACATCGCCCTGATTTTCAGAATCTTGATTATCGCCTTCTGCTTTGTCTCGGTCAGGTCATAGAAGAAATACGGAACAACATTGAGCGCGGCGCCCACGGCGGAAAGAATAACAAGCACGCCGACAAGACGGTAAAGAATATCGGTGTTGTAAAGCACGTCATACATATTGTCATACCCGTTGCCCGAGTAGATGCCGTATTTTTCATAAACGGCGGGCAGAACGGAACTTGTCGCCATCGTAACAAACGAGCCTATCATCGCGACCGCGCCGAACATACCGTCAATGCGTTCGCCGCTCTTGTAGTGCTGATAATCGCGTATATCCGCCTGAATCGCGGGGTTTAAAACGAGAATGAACGAATCCGCGATGGAGTTGAAATACATACACATAAGCACGGTCCAGATTGAACCCATAAGCGGATAGACCAGTGCGAGGAAGCCTATGTTGAAAACATTGGTTACAATAAGAACTTTCTTCTTACCCCATTTTTTTATCGCGAACGGCGCGAGAACCATACCCCAGGTGTAAGCGGTGCCTCTTATCAGCGTGATGAACGAATACTGCTCGGGAGTGCAGAGATGCGCGTAATTGTAAAGCCACTGAAGAATAACATAGGTGCAGGTCTCAAGAAAACCGAGCCATCCCGCGAGTGAGATTATCCAGAAATACTTATTTTTCGCGACCTCGCGCAAGGCGTCGGTGAATTTTATCTTCATCGGGTGCGTCTTCGCGATGACAATCTTTTCCTCCGTCCTCGCGTAAACAAGAATAAGCATGCCGACACCGATAACCGCGATAAACGGGTAAAGCCATCTGTAAACCCTCAGGTCATACATATTGCCGTCAGCCACTTTGCTCGCGATAAGGGGAGTGATAAAGTTGGTAACCGTCGGAGAGAGCGAATAAATCATACTCTTTATTGCAGTGACGTTTGTGCGCTCCTGAGAGTTGGGAGAAAGAACGTGAATAAGATTTTCGTATGCGTCATAGAAGAAGTTGTAGAAAAACTGCAGGCCGAAATTGTAAATGAAAATCAGCACACAGCGCCATATATAATCAATTCTAGTGTAGGGAGTGAACACAAAGAGCATTGAAATCGCGACCGTCGGCACGCCCATTCGCAGAAGATACGGGCGGTATTTGCCCTCTTTGTATTTGACATTGTCAACCATATTCGCCCTGACCATTGTCAGAGGAATGTTCGTGATGACCGAAATAAGATACATCACATACATATGCATCGGCTGAATGCCTATTGTGTTGCCGATAATAACATTCGTGGTGGAAAGCAGCAGCGCCTGCGCCATCGTGAAAATGGAATAAGCGCCGAAACCGCCGACGGAATAAGCGAAAATCTCCTTGAAGGGCATATAGTTGCCCTCGGACGGCTTGCTCCAGTAGGTTTTGACTTCTTTTACCTTGTCAATGCCCGCTTTGATGTAATTCATTCTTTCATTTCTCCCGTGTCATTGTTTTATCTTTAATGTTACGGTGTTTTCGCCCGCCCGTGATTTAACAAGAACAAGGCTTGCTCCGTTTTCATATTTTTCCGTTATTTCATATTCCGTATCGCTCTGCATTTCAAACGGCTTGTGAACGAATATGACGCTTTCGCCTTTATCGTCCGAGGCATATTTCAGAGTGAATGTGCTGTTCTGTCTGTCATAACGGTAATAATCGATTGTTCCGTCAACCGCGACGGGATGCGTTCTGCAAAGCAAACCCATAAGAGGCGAATCAAGGTCGTCGCCGTGATAATCCCAGTATGATTGACCCCACTGCATCTCATCAAAAAAGTCAAGCAGTTCTTCGGCGTGCGGGAACCAGGAGGTGTCCTTGTTGTCACTGCATCCGCCCCACTCGCCGACCACAACCGGCACATTGAGACGAAGCTGGGAATTTCGCATCTCGGTAAAAAACGCCTTGACTCTTCCCGCGTTCGCGTATTTGTAAAGCGGTGTGTCAACCGTCATATCATAGGCGTGCGGACCGAAGCATTGAAGAGCCTCCCGTTCACCGTTTACGGTTATCGGCGGCACGGAGAGCCTGACTCCGCCGTTACACAGAAACGGCTGTTCAATCATAAGAAAACCGTTTTTGGTTATCTCGCGCACGGTTCCCGACATCTTGTTGAGAAACGGGGAATAGTATTTTGAGTCAAACGCCGCTTCGAGTTCATCGACTCCGCGGGCGATTTTCCGCACAATACTGCCCGGCACGCTGTCGAGCAGTTTTTTCATATCTCTTTTTATGAGCGCGCCGATTATATCCGTGCGCTTGATCTCTTTGCCGGACGCAATGCATTTCGCCGCGCCGAGGGCGAAGCGCGCCGCCATCTTTTTCCCCGGTGTGCCCGGGGCGGGCTCATTCATAAAATCAAAACCGAAAAGAGCGGCCCTGTCGCCGTATCTGCCGGCAAGCATTCGCCAGACATCGGCGTATCTGTCCTGCAATCCTTTTCCCATAACAGTGTCATTGTTCCAGAAATGGTCAAAGCATCTCTGCACCCATTTGCCGAAAACATAGGCCTCCGCCCAGACGAATTTATACGGTTTCGCCTTGTAGCCGTCGGTAAGGCACGCCCATTCCGGAGCGCCGTCTCCTCCGCCTACGCCGTTGAATCCCGAATATAAATCCTGATGCATGTCAAGAAGAATATAAACGCCGTATTTCTCCGCAAGGTCAAATATCGAGTCAATGGATTTCAGATAAGACTCGTTGAATCTTCCCTGCTGCGGTTCGATATTCTGCCAGGTTATCGCAAGGCGGATGAAATCAAAACCGTTTGCCCTGTATTTTCTGAAAAATTCTTCATCGAGGTTGTAGCGGAATTCTTTGCAGTCAATCAGCTTGTCGTCAATATTGAAGCCGTTAAAAAACCTTGTTCTGCCTTCGCCGTCAACGAATCTGAGACCGTCGGCTGATATTTTGTCCATATTCCGCCCTCCGCTTTTTCGAACAGTAATTCGATAGATAATATATTATACTATAAATGAATTATAAAAATCAATAGTAAAGATAAATACAACAAATAAAAACAAAAAAGCCGA
This sequence comes from Oscillospiraceae bacterium, assembly GCA_902787025.1. GTDB lineage: Bacteria > Bacillota > Clostridia > Oscillospirales > Acutalibacteraceae > CAG-177. The sequence continues at coordinate 15,226 of CADAER010000009.1, forward strand.
ATAAAACTTGAATTAAACTCCCGTTCAGTATAAAATGAAATAAATATATCGCGGAGGGTTTAACTATGTCTGAAAACGGTCTTATTGTTCAGCAGGAGAAAGTGCCTGTAGGAAGCAAGCTCTGGCTTTGCTCTGCGGACTGTCTGTGCGGCTGCCTCAACAGTCTTCTCACAGGCGGCGGACTAACTTATTTCTTTACAAGCTTTCTTGGTCTCGATCCCGCCAAAGCAAGCACGGTCTGGATTATTTTCGCAATCTGGAACGCATTCAACGATCCGCTTTTCGGTTACATCTCGGACCACACAAAATCAAAACTCGGCAGAAGAATTCCTTATATAAGATACGGCTCGCTTTTTTATGCGCTCGTATTTATTTTCACCTGGGTTAAATGGCCGCTCGGAGCGTCACAGGGAGCGCTTTTCTTCCAGATGCTCGCAACTCTTTTCCTCTTTGATACGCTCTATACCGCAATAGCGACCTCGCTCTATGTAATGCCTTACACAATGGCAGTCTCAAACAAAGCGAGAAGCTCCATATTTATTATGAAAATCTTTTTCTCGCTTATTTCGCTCGGCGTTCCGCTTGTGCTTTTCCCGATTATCAAGCCCGCACCCGGAGAAGACTGCACAAAGTTTCAGATTATTATGGCGGCAATAGGCATCGTTTCATTCGCCGTTATTTTCATTTCGACATTTTTCTATAAAGAGAAAGTCACTACCGAACCCGAAAGCGGAGACAATATTTTCAAAGCCGTCATTTCCTGCTTCAAAAACCGCTCCTTCGTTGTCTTTGAGGTGCTTTCATTTTCGGTTATCTTTATCCAGACCGTCCTTATGCAGGGCGTTATCTATTACTTTGACGCATTTGGTCTGCCTATGTATGCCGCATACGGAATGCTCGGCGCGGGCGCTGTATTCGGAGTTGTTCTCTGGGCGAAAAAGACCATCCCGTGGGGCGTCAAAAAGTGCGTGTTTATTATGTGCGTGGTATTTGCCGCAGGAGCCGCCTGTATGGCAGTGTTCGGTAAATTCAGCATTGTTGCCGCCGTCGGATTTTTCATAGCCGGCGTTGGCTTCGCGGGCGGAATGTATCTCGTCCCGCTTATGAACGGCGATGTCATTGACTATGACGAGCATCTCTGCGGTCAGCGCAGAGAAGGTATGTATGCGGGCGTAAACTCGCTTGTCACGAAACCCGCCATAAGCTTCGCGAACTCTTCGTTTATAACGATTCTCGGCTTCTTCGGCTTTGATATGAGCAAAAGCACCGCGTTGCAGACCGACTGGGCGAAACAGGGTATTCTCGTCGCCTGGATGGCAGTTCCAGCAATTCTTCTCGTTCTGTGCGCTCTGAGCCTTAAATTCTACCCGCTCGCAGGCAAAGAGTGGGATGAAATAAAGACAGCCATTGAAGAAAAGCATAAAGATAAAACGGAGTAAACCGGTTATTGTCATCTCAATCATATTATTCCGAACAGGGGGAACCGTATGAAAAAACTGCTGTGTTTTATTATATCGGCAATATTTGTTTTCGGCTGTGCATCGCCCGCATTTGCGGCTGAAAGCACGCTTACGCTTGCGTCGGACTGCAGGACGGATTATAAAATCGTCGTTTCCGCGAACGCTTCCGCCGCAGAGAAAACAGCCGCCGACACCCTGTCTCAATATCTTGAACAGATAACATCCGCCGCATTCACGGTCATTACCGATGACACGGAACCCTCGCAAAAAGAAATCGTCGTCGGCAGCACAAACCGTAAAGAATACATATCTTTTATACCGGAAAACGCTGATTCCGATTCGGTCCGCATTTTAACCGAGGGCGAAAAACTGTTTCTCTCAGGCGGCGCGGAGAGAGGGACTCTCTATGCCGTTTACACCTTCCTTGAAGATTGGCTCGGCTGCCGCTGGTTTACGCACGATTTAACGGTTGTTCCGAAGCAGACCACATTGAAAATTCCGTCAATCGACTATTTCTACGAGCCGTGTTTCAAGCTTCGTCAGACCTACTGGCTCTTCTCGACAATGTATTCCGACTACTGCTTGCAGCATAAACTCCACGGCATTATGGCATATCTGCCCGACGAAATGGGCGGCGGAAGATACGACCTCGCTATAAGCAGCGTTCACACAATGCAGCTGTTTGTCCCTCAGTCGCTTTTTGAAACCCACCCCGAATATTTCGGCTGTGATGAAAACGGCACAAGAAGTCCACAGAGGCAGCCCTGCCTGCGCAACGAAGAGGTTTTCAACCTCGCCCTTCAATACGCGAGAGATTATTTCTCAAAATACAACGCTGTTTTGAGCGTCTCGCAGAATGACTGTATGGACTTCTGCCAATGCGAAAAATGTAAAACGTTCAACGCCTCTCACGGCGGCGTCGATTCAGCGGCCCTGATTGATTTTGTCAACCGGGTTGCTATCGCGATAAAAAAAGAATACCCCGACGCGAAAATTGAAACTCTCGCCTACCAGAACTCACAGACTCCGCCAGAAGGGCTGAAAATCGAAGACAATGTCGTCATAAGGCTCTGCCCGATTTCCACCTGCACCCTTCATAACCTCGACGATTCGTCCTGCCCGCCCAACGCGGCGTTTGACAAAGATCTTTCTGGATGGTCGGAACTTACAAAAAACATTTATATCTGGGATTACAGCACCAACTTCCAGTATTATTACGCTCTTTTTCCGAATATAACCGCACTGCGGGAGCGTTACCGCTACTACCGCGATCACAATGTTGTCTCGATTTTTGACCACGGCTGCGGTGAAAACATCGTTCCCGGCGAGTTTCACGAACTGCGCACCTACCTTGTGCTTAAACTTCTCTGGAATCCCGATACCGACATCAACCGCCACATAAGCGAGTTCTGCAACGCCTATTACGGTGAGGCAGGCGAGGATGTTGTTGAATTTATTAAAGATTTTGAAAAACGGGTCGGCGGATTCAATATAAAAACATTCAAAAACTGCCACAACAGCTGCCAGGACGGCGGCATAAGTCTCACAAACAATTCCTCAATTTCATCATCGGATGTTAAGCGCCTTGACTCGATTATGGAAAAGGCTCAGTCCCGCAATCTCAGCGAAGAGGAAGCACAACGTCTGCAGGGCGTTTCACTCAGCTGGCGTTTCTTCAAAAACGCGACCTTTTCGGGCGAGTTCAACTGGCTTTCGGGTTTTACAAATCCCGCCGAAGCGACAAAACAGCTCGTTTCCGATATGCGTGATTACGGCATTGTCACATTGAGCGAAAACTCCGCTCTTTATCTTCACGAAGAAGAACCCGATTACCGTATGATGCCGACCTTCTGGTATACCGATGAAAACGAACTCGCGGGCGATGTTCGTTTTGATATGAAATTCCGCGTTTTCGCAAACTCATTTTTAAGAACAATATGCGCTCCCTTGCGCGCGATTTTCAATATTCCTTGATTTTACAGGGAGGAAAACCTATGTCAGAAACGAGAAGATGCCGTAAAAGCATAATAACAGGACTTCTCCCGAATCTGCCCGACGAAACAATGGTTCCGGGCAGAATGCGTATTGCCACAGACGGCGAAAAAGAGGCGGCAAAACATGTTTACGAACGCAAAGGAACCGTCCCCGATTTCCGCAGAGCCTATATAATCGGCAGCGGCGATATCGGAGCGGCTGTTCACGGCACTCCCGACAACTACACTTACCATATCTGCAAAAACGATTTGTGGTGGGATGATTTCGATTCGGATCCGCCCTGCTACATTGAAGGCGGAATAGACGAACTGCGCCGCAGAATCACCGAGGGCGATCCCACTCTGAAACAGGATCTTTTCGCGGCGGCAAACAGACGCAACAACTCCCCCTGCCAGACCTCCGCCGCCCGTCTCACTCTTCATTTGATCAGCGGCGGCGTGCAGGCGCACATAAAAGAGCGGATGGAACTCCACAGCGGAACAATAACGCAGAACTACGGCTGCGGCGACCAGAACGGTATTATTCTCGGCAACGATTTCAGCACAATGAGCTGTATTTCACCTGCGGAAGATGTCCTTTTCATTTCCTGCAACGCAAGCAGCAGGGCAGGGCATCTCGGCAAAATGTCCCTTGAACTTACAAAGGATCCGATGGAGGTTTCAAACAACTGCGGTTTTCTGACAGATGAAAAGAAAGCCGAACTCGAAGATGAAATAGAAAAATACTACACCCCCGTTCCGTTTATTGACGGAAAGGATTTCGGCTTCAATATGCGTCTGCGTGCGGGACACGATCCCGATAATTCTCCCGATATTCACTACACTGTTCGTATGCGGCCGGGCGATCCCGGCTTCAGCGCTTACTGCGCCGGCTCAAAGGTTATTGCAGAAGGCAGACCTAAGGGCAAAAGCGTGAACTTTATCCTGACAATAGTTACGACTTTTGACGCTCCCGACACTATGGAAGAGTCAAAACGCAGGCTGGATAAAGTCGAATCCTACTTTATGCCCATGGTCGTGAGCAACTGCGTTGAATGGTATCGCCATATCTGGAAAAGGTCGTGGATACGCCTTCCCGATATAAAATACTCCCGTCCCTGGTATTGGGGAGTCTATCAGGCAATGGCATCCCGCAAGCCCGGCAAACAGGCGGCGGGCTATCTCGCTCCCTGGTATCAGTCGTCTCTCGCAAACTGGGGGCATCATCTGCTGACCTATGAGCAGGCAAAAACAAATCTGGGTATTCTTCCCACAAATCACGCGGAACTGCTTGAACCGTGGTTCCGTCTGCTCAAAGATTCCCGCGGAAAACTTCTTGAGTTTACAAAAGGATTTTACGGTCTCAACGGCACTGCATACCCGCACGCCATCTCAAACACAGGCACGGTGACGGCGTCCGCGATCAATCTCAACGGAACCGAAATGAATCTTCAGACTGCGGGTGAATGTGTCAAATACTGCTGGGACTATTATGATTACACGGGCGATATCGACTTTCTGCGTGATGTCGGTTATCAGATTCTCAAAGACGCGGCTGTTTTTTATCACGAATATCTTCTGACAGATGAGGAAACGGGCGAAAAATACATTTTCCCGTCTCGTAGCCAGGAATTTGTAAACACAGTAGGTCTCTCAAACGAGTTTATGACAGATTCCATTATCGACCTTTGTATGTTCCGCAACACTCTTGACAAAGCGGCGAAAGCGGCCGATCTTCTCGGCGTTGACGCGGATCTCGCGGCGGAGTGGCGCAATGATATAAAGTCTTTGAGAAAAGATTACGCTCTCTGGCCCGACGGCACCTGGAAAACCGCCGCGGACACCGACGATTTCGCTCTCAATTACGGGCCTTCCGGCGTTACCGATGTCGCTCCCGTCTGCTATACGGGCGAGGTTGACGCAAGGCACGGCTCAAGCCCCGAAATAATGGAAGCGGCAAGAAAAACCGTTTTCAAACTGATTCCCGACGGCGAAATCCCCTGGGATCGCTCGTTCGGAATTATCGCCCGCCTTCGTATGCGAGACAAGGAATACGCAGGTAAAATATTGAAACTTATTCCCGAAGAGTATGAAATAGGCGGCAACCTTGACGCTCCCGTGCCGTTTGACTGCGACTACTCCGTCGGCAAAGGCACCGCGTCGACAGCGCAGGTAATCTGCGAAATGCTGCTTCAGAGTCAGGGCGGAGTAATTCAGTTTTTCCCCGCGTGGGATGAGTCAATCGGCGACGCGGCGTTTTATTCGCTTCGCGCAGGCGGAGCGTTCCTCGTCAGCGCCGAAATGCGCGAGGGCAAAACCGCTTATGCTATTATCCGCTCGCTCGCGGGCAATACCTGCCGCCTCGTCAGCCCGTTTGACGGTGAGCTGCAAATCCGCGACCTTGAAACAAACACCGTCATTTCGTTTGAAACCGAAGACGACACCGTTGTTTTTGAAACCGAAAAAGAACACGAATACGCGGTTGAACGCAAATCGAAACCTCTTGAAAGTTTTCCTGTTATTGAATAAAAAAAATAATCCCCGCCGTCCGAACGGCGGGGATTGCCTTTGCGGCTCAGTTTCCGCTTTCGTATTCCATTATATCTCCGGGCTGGCAGTTGAGCGCCTCGCACAGCGCAACCAGTGTTGAAAACCTTATCGCGCTCACATGTCCGTTTTTTAGCTTGGAAAGGTTGACATTTGCAACACCAACCTTCTCCGACAATTCATTGAGACTTATTTTTCTGTCCGCCATAACCCTGTCGAGTCTGAGAACTATTTTTCCCATATCCGTCCCTCCTTATCAGAGAGTTTCGTCGGCTTCCTGCTGAAGCTGCGCGCCGTATTTGAAAACAACAACAAGAAGATATACAACAGCCACAAGCAGAATACTGCCGAGATTAATTGAAAGGTCAAGCTCAGAACCCTTGCCCAGGGTATTCCACATTGCGTCGCATACGGTATTCATAACAATCAGCGGAATAAGCGAGTTCGCGAACATCATCATCTTTCTGATAACATTGTCACAGAAAGGAGTCTCACAGGTTTCAAGCGCCTTCATAAGCCACTTGATTGTGTGCGTCATGAACGCCGCCGTTCCGAACATAACGAAAGTAAGAACAAGGCACACGATTATTCTTTTGATGCTGAATATGGTTTCGCGCGCTTTGGCGTTGACGGTAAGACCGTTGCCTTTTCTCGACACATTGATTTCCGAAAAATCGCTGTCGTCGATTTTGATGTCGGCGTCTTTGTTTTCACTGCCCGCTATAATTGTCTGACTGTCTTCGGGAACAAGATCGCCGAGATTTTCAACGCCGTTGATTTTTATAAACGAGTTGAGCATTTCCAGAAAATTTCCCGATGATTCAATGTCGATTCCAGTTGAAACCTTAACGGTTATTTCCTGGTCGGAAACCCTGATTGCCGCCGCGGTGAGAATCGCGGTGAAAACCATACATGTTACGGCAGCTATAACGAGAAAGATAGAAATAATATATCCGACCTTTCCCGCCTTGTTGATTGTGTTGATTGATCTGTTTACTTTGTTTTCCATGATTTGCCTCCGAAAAGATTAAAAATTTAATGTTTATCGTTAATCGCATTATAGCACCTATTTTATGTTTGTCAAGTATTTTTTAACGATTATCGTAAAATTTTTTATTTTTCCGCCAAAATATGCAATTATCATATACATTAATATAAATCATTGCGATTCGTTCTTGATATCGGGCAATGATATATGATATACTTTTATTAAAGATTTCCGCGTCAACAATAAATGAAAGCGAGAGATTATTATGAAAAAACTTTTGTCAGTATTACTCGTTTTTTGTCTGTGCCTGACTTTCGCGCTGCCGGCTTTTGCCGCTGACGGCGGAGTAACCGTTGACAGCGCTTGGTCAATCCTTGTTCCGGCACAGCCCACGCAGTATGAAAACTTTGCCGCTCAGAAGCTTAAAACAGAGCTTTCAACTGTGTTCGGCAAAGAAATATCAGTTGTCAGTCAGGCGAGCGGCAACTATATCGCCATAGGTTCCGCTTCGGGCGCGGATATTTCAAAACTCGCCGTAAACGGCTACCGTATTCAGGTTATTGACGGCAATATCCATATCGGCGGCACGGGCGTTCGCGGCTTGCAGGCAGGCGCCTACCGCTTCCTTGAGGAGTTCTGCGGCAGAAAGGTTTATGCGTATGACTGCATTGAAATGCCCGCTGCCGACAGCATAACAGTTCCCGCGGATACCGACATTTCCTATGAGCCGTTTTTCGAATACACCGACACGGACTGGCTCAGCCCGTGTGACACCGAGTATTCGCTTTCAAATGGTCTTGACGGAGGCACATACCGTTCCATACCCGCCGAGGCGGGCGGCACCGTCAACTATCTCGGCGGCTTTTGCCACACAATGGGGACTCTTTGCGAAACGGAAGCTCATAAAGAATCCGATCCCGAACAGCTTGCGCTTCACGACGGCAAACGCACAACCGACCAGCCCTGCCTGACAAACCCCGATGTGCTCGCAATCGCTACCGCAAACGTGCTTAATATACTCGAACAGAGATATGACCCTCAGGCATCCGTGCAGATAGTCTCCGTCACCCAAAACGACAACCAGCACTACTGCGAGTGCGACAGATGCAAAGCGTTTGAGAAATCTCACGGCGGCGTTCCGTCCGCTACGATGATAAACTTCGTCAATCAGATAGCAGATGCCGTAAAGGCGGCGGGCTATGACAACGCAGCCATCGACACCTTCGCTTATCAATACACCCGTCAGGCGCCCGAGGGCATCGTTCCGCGCGACAATGTCATCGTCCGTCTCTGCACAATAGAGTGCTGTTTCCGTCACACGCTTGACGATTCAGGCTGCTCACGCAACAAAAAACTGATGGAAGATCTCAACGACTGGTCGAAAATCTGTAAAAGAATCTATGTCTGGGATTATACAACAAACTACTCTAACACCTGCATTGTTTTCCCCGATTTCGGTGTCATTCAGCGCAATATCCAGGTCTTTTACGAACACAATGTCAAAGGCGTTTATGAAGAGGGTAATTATTATATCCGCAGCTGCAACACCGAATTCGGCGAACTTCGCGCCTATATGATATCAAAATGCCTGCAGAATCCCTACTGCGATTACGACGCCGAAATGAAAGGTTTCCTGAACGCTTATTACGGTCCGGGCGGCGAAGATATCGGCAAAATACTCGAAATGCACCTTGCCAACACCGGCACACACCTGAGCATCGGCGAAAGCCCTTCCGCGAGCTTTTCATTTACAAACAAGGAGATCGCCGAAATCAACTCTCTTTGGGCTGAGGCGAAGTCGTCCGCGCAGAATGACAAACAGCTTGAACGCATAACCCGTTCCGAACTTTCCTGGCGTTTCTGGAAGGGTAGCACAGGCAAAGGCGAGTTCTCTCTCCTTAATCCCGAACGGTTTGATGAAAGAGAAAAACTCTTCGAAGATTTCAAAGCGCACGATGTCAGAATGATAAGCGAAGGCAGCTATGACGATTATCTTGACTGCCTGTGCGTAAGATATGTCACAACCAACGAGTGGAATATGTATGAAGCGGATGAATCGGGCGCGCAGACGCGTCTTTCGTTCGGTAAATTCTTTGAATCCCTCGTCCCGTTCCTTTCCTTCTACGGCCTGCTCTATAAACTTTTCGGAGTAGCACCGTAAAGATTAAAAGCATTAATAAAGCAAAAAAGCACTGCAACCGCAGTGCTTTTTTAATACCCGGAACAGTTAAACCGCCCTTGTGTATAGCCTCCTCCTTTGGGAGAGGTGGCGCCGCAGGCGACGGAGTGAGTAGCCATTTCCGAAAACGTCGCAGCCGCTCAAAACACAAGCTGCTTTTCATTTATTGTCCGCGCAAACTGCATCCTCACCCCTGTATCTCTATTGACATTTTTGCTGTTCTGTGGTATGTTAAGTATAACAAATCATACTTTACATACCGAATGGGAGGAAAGATTATGAACACACCCGAAGGCAAACACGCCTGGAGCGTAACAGTCGGCACAAAAGGGCAGATAGTAATTCCCAAAGAAGCGAGAGACATGTTCAATATAAACCCGGGCGACACGATTCTGCTCCTCGGCGACAGAAAACGCGGAATTGCGATTCCGCCCAAATCAACATTCTCAACATTTTTTTCACGCATTTTCGGTGCGGAAAAGCCCAAAGAAGAGGAGGATGAATAATGCCTGTTCTTGAAGTTGAAAATCTGCGCAAACAATACCCGAAATTTCTGCTTGACAACATAAGCTTTTCGCTTGATGAGGGCAGAATCATGGGGCTTATCGGCAGAAACGGCGCAGGCAAAACAACCACTCTGAAATCGATTTTCAATCTCGTTCATCCCGACGGCGGCGAGGTTCGTATTTTCGGGCTCAATATGCCCGCCGATGAAAGCGAAATCAAACAACGGATAGGTTATGCCGGCGGAGCGGTTGATTATTATAAACACAAAAAACTGCGTGATATCTGCGCCGTCACAAGCGCATTTTACAAAAATTGGGATGATTCGGCTTACAGAAAATATCTCGATGCCTTTTCTCTTGACGAAGATAAAACTCCACTCGAACTCTCCGAAGGTATGCGCGTCAAATTCAGCCTGACTCTCGCTCTCTCACATCACGCCGGATTGCTTATTCTCGACGAGCCGACAAGCGGTCTCGACCCCGTCTCGCGCTCCGAACTGCTTGACACATTTTTGTTCCTTAAAGAAAAAGGCGTAAGCATTCTTTTCTCAACCCATATCACAACCGACATTGAAAAATGCGCCGATGATATAACCTATATTGCGTCCGGCAGACTTATAGCGTCGGAACCGATGACGGATTTTATGAGAAAAAATTCCGACTCGGGCAACGGCAATTCGCTTGAAGACATTATGGTTCATTACGAAAAGGAGTCGCTTTATGAAAAACTTGCTGATTAAAGAAATACGGCTCGCATCTTCGCCACTTTCATATATATTCCTTGCTGCGGCATTTATGACTATGCTGCCGGGCTATCCTATTCTGATGGGCGCGTTCTTTATCTGCTTCGGAATATTTCATTCGTTTCAGAATTCCCGCGAGGCAAACGATACACTTTATACCGTTCTGCTTCCCGTGAAAAAGGGTGATTTTGTCAGAGTTAAGTTCGCCTTTACCTGCATTATTCAATTACTCGGTTTTGTTATCTGCGCCGCATTGACAGTCGTTCGTATGACCGCGCTCTCGGCGGCAAAACCATACACTGGCAACGCGTTGATGAATGCAACGCCCGTGTTTCTTGCTTTTGTCTTGCTGATTTATTCGGCGTTCAATATTCTTTTCCTCGGCGGCTTCTTCAAAACAGCCTACAAAATCGGAATGCCGTTTCTCAGCTTCGGAATTGCGGTTCTGATTATCGTCGCCGTTGCGGAATCTCTTCCGCATATACCGGCTTTGTCATTCCTCCGCTCTCCCTCGGGCGAGAGACTTGAAATACAGTGTGCCGCGCTTGCCGTCGCTGCGGTTTTCTACTGTGTCTCAACTGCCGTCTCCTGTAAAAAAGCGCAAAACAGATTTGAAAAAATTGACCTGTAAATTTCTTCTTGATTTTATACTGTTATGTATGATATTATTATTCTATAATTGTTTTACAGAACAGGGGGAAAGAAGATGAAGGTTTTACAGCGAGTGCTGGCGGTGTTTCTTTGCACGCTGATTTTATTTCTGTCAGCAGTCAGCGCTGCGGGCGAATTTGCGCCTGAAACTCCGGAAAGCGCCGGCTTAAATCCTTTGAGCGATGATGTCACCGAGCCGCCCGGAGAAACCGAAAATCCAGACGAACCGGAAGAACCGGAAGAACCCGAAAATTCAGAGCCGGAACTGAGTTTATCCGATCAGCAGGCAACTTTGTCGGTCGGTTCGAAAATGAAAATAACGGCTGAAATTAAAAACGCCCAGTCACAGAATGTTGTCTGGTCTTCCGACAACACGGGAGTTGCAACCGTTGACAACCGCGGTGTTGTAACCGCAAAAGCGGCAGGCCGCGCAAAAATCACAGCCCTGCTCGTGAAAGGCGAACAATCCGTTTCCTCCTCGTGTACGGTCACCGTAACCGCCAGGCGCACTTTCTTTCACTATCTTCTGATGATAGGCTATCGTTTCAGCAATATGGGCGATTACTATTATTCCGACAATGACTATGCCTGGCAGAAGCCCTTCGGCTTTATCAGACTTTACGATACCGCTTCTCAGATTATCGGTTATCAGTATGACTTTACCCGTATGGTTTTCACCTACGGCAACAAAGACTGGCTCATTGAATTCTGGAAAGGTCAGTATGCTCCGTTCCAGTTCGGAGCGGAAATCGGCGTTTATACAAAGTATGCCGTCGGCTTCGGAGATACACCCGCCTCGGCATATAACTGCCCTGTAAAGAGCGACTGGCTCGATATGGAAATGACGCTCTATCATAAACTGTCAAACGGAACAATACGCCGTGAATTCACCCGCGATTACGGTAAATACTGGTGGTGCGACGGATACAGAATCGGCAGGCTTAATAAAACCAAGCCCGCAACGGAATTGCAGATGGTCAGCCGCATTACGCTGAAGGATGAAAAGATGGCGGCGGCTTTCGCCGAAAGTTTGCTGTCCGCCGGCTTCAAACAGGTTGACAGCCGCGAACTGCTCAAAGATGATACCTTCTGCATTGAAGGCAGCGATGTGTATTTTATCTGGCGCAATCTTACAACATCGCAGCATTTGATTCCCGTGTTGCTTGACACCGGATTCGACCCGCTCTCAACAATCCTTGCAGGATTTGCCGCGATTGCAGGCACCTTTTTAGGAGCCTTCGGCAACTTTTTCAGTAACGATTGAGCGCAAACTTGTTTTAATTATTCAAAACAATTTGATATTATGATTTAATAAATATGTATATAGAAAAAGAGCGTGCAAAAACACGCTCTTTTTCTTTTGGCCCGCCTGACAGGATTCGAACCTGCGCTCTCCGGAATCGGAATCCGCTGCGTTATCCAGCTGCGCCACAGGCGGAAGTTATTGATATATAAAGAAAATAAAACATTATCGAGAATTCAAAAAAGTGCCTGAACCAACATTTGAACCAGAATAGATTGTTACACTTCAAATCCCTCGTCTATGTTTTAATTCTGTCGGTCATTATAACAACATAGGTCCGGGCTGTCAAGGCAGGGCCTTCGTGTCTCGGTTTCTTCGACACCAACTGCATATCCGGCATATCCTTTCGGCTTAGCCTTTTCATTAAGATTGCATTAACACACAATTAATACGATTTTAATTGAATGTGTAATTGTTTCTTAATCCGCATACGGATATACTTTGAGTCAAGACAGGGGAACAACCCCAAAACAAAAAACAATACCGGAGGGTTTAAAAATGAAAAACACAAAGAATGAAAAACTTATATGCTGGAACAGAAAGAATGAAAACGGCACGGTTACCGAAAAATATCATTGCGGCAATTCCGTAATCGGCGTTTCAAGATTCAAGAACCTTGTTACTGATGAAAACTGCGTTGTTATCTCATTCGAGCGCGGCAGACTCAGCAGAAACAGCAAGGTGGAGATAGCACGCCGCCTGGGCGCAGACCTTCGCGCCTGCAGCATTGAAGATTACGCAATCTACGGCAAAGCCGTCTGATAATACAAAACACAGAAAAGGAAAAGGAAAAAAATGAAAACAAAAAGAATTATCTCACTTATTCTTGCAGCGCTGATGTTTATTACATCATGCTTCGTTACGGCTTATGCAGCCGGCACAGATGAAGGCGAAACAGCCGGAACACAACAAACGGAAACGGTTGACGGAATCAAGGAAACCGGAGAAAATGAAAAAACCGACAAAGATGAGATGTCTGAAGAAACATTTGATTTAATGGTTTTTATTACAAATACCCCGGAAAAAGAAAACAACAGTATGCTGATGATGAGGCTTGAACCGAAATATGTCAGATTTGCAGACAATGTTTCTGTTGATGTTACCGTCAATACATCAAACGACAGCGAAAACAAAGAGCTTTCAACAAAAACATTTTCAGGCAGCGATGTTTATGCCGAAATTGAATTTTTCGATTACGGTTCCATGAACGAGGATTATACAAGCGAAGGATGGGAACATACGGTTATGGGAAATTATCCGGTAATCTGCATTCCTTTTGCGGGAGATATCACAAATGATAATTTTGAATCCTTACGCATCCCTGCAAATACGGTATTTGACGAACAGGGCAACGGGAACGAAGAATTAACAGGCACACACCTTTACAATACCAAAATACAACCTTTTTTTAAAAATAAGAACGGACAATACTCTTTCGCGCGGAGAGCAGTGGAAAAATCAACAATTCGTTTTACTTATTGCTATTGGAATGAAAATGTGAGCGGAACCGTTGACTTCTATTATGACGGCGAGCTTGTTGCCGGAAATGCCGCATATTTTGAGATAGATTCGATAGAGGCGGGCACTCATACAATAACCGCCAAAAAATGCGGTGTGCTTCTTGACGAATGTTCGTTTGATGTTATCACTGAATGGGATAAAGCGGGAGAAGATCTGAGTGACTTGGGCGGAACCCTTTTAGAAGGAATTGTTGCGTTGCCCCTTTTAATCGGAGGGGTTGCGGCTTTGCCGCTGCTGGCACCTGTGCTGGGCGCAATACTGCCCCCCTTGGGTTTGGCTGCAATTGCAGCGCCGATTCTCCCGGTGGCATTGTTAATTGATGGAATCATAAGCGCAATAACCTGGATTTCTTCCTCTATCGGCAATTAAATCCGGGTAAATAAAGAAAGATGAAAAGGTGTTTTTGCGCCATAATGCTGAAAACCCTTGAAAATACAGAAAAAGCGAGCATTTAAGCTCGCTTTTTTGTCTGTTTGCTGAAATTCAAAAACAAAGTCAACGGAATCCGCTGTGTTATCCGGCTGCGCCACAGGCGGATATGAGGGCTGTTACTGCCCTTTTTTGTGAATTATTTAATCTTCGTTACAACTTCCATACCCGGGAAACTGTCAATAAACTCCTGAACAGCCTGAGCGGAGGGCATTGCCGCTGAGCAGGAATGTGCCGAGACAAGCATTGACGCCGAAGCGGTCGCGAACTCGAGCGCCTTGTCAATGGGCTTGCCCTGAAGGAGTGAGTAAATAAATGCTGAAGCGTAGCCGTCGCCGCCGCCGAAACCTTTGAGAAGCTTGACGGGATGCGTGCCTACCTTGTAAATAGAGCCGTCGTTGAGATATGCGTAGGAACCCTCTTTGCCGTGCTTGATAATGACAATCTTGTTGCCGTAGCCGAACCAGCGCGCCGCCGATTCCTCGTCGTTAGCGCACTTGCCTTCAAGCGCTTCGGTCAGGTCGAACTCCTCACGGGAGCCGAGAATGATATCGCTGTTCTTCGCGGCTATTGAATAATAAAGCGAAATTTCATCGAAATTCTTCCAGGTGTAGCTTCTGTAGTCAATGTCGAATATAACGACAAGACCGTTCTTTTTCGCTAGGAAAAGAGTTTTGAGAGCCGCTTCTCTTGAGGGACTGCAGCAGAGAGCCGTGCCTGAAATAACAACGGCCTTCGCCTTCTTGATGTATTCCTCGTCAACATCGTCAACATTTACCTGAAGGTCCGCTACTCCGTCGCGATACATAAGAATACTGCTCTGCGTGGGGCTGAGAATCTCGGTGAAGGTAAGACCTAATTTCTCGCCGTTTGTGCATCTCGTGATGTGCGAAACATCAATGCCGTCGTTCTCAAAATATTTTATAACATAAGTGCCGAACTGGTCGTCGCTGACCTTTGCGATGAAACCGCACTTAGCGCCGAGCCTCGCAAGACCTACGGCGATGTTCGCGGGCGAGCCGCCTACATATTTGTTGAAGTTGCTGCTCTCCCAAAGGGGCATATTCATATCCGTGGGGTTGAAGTCGATGGCAACTCTGCCTATCGGGATAACGTCAAGTTCCTTGCTGTTGTCAAATTCAATAAATGCCATTGCTGTCTCCTCCTGATTAATCGTCATAAGCTTTTCCGGCACAGCCGAAAATCTTTATATGCTTCATCGCGTTCTGATAAGCGCCTTCTTCCTCTGCGGTCTGAAGGTCGTAATATCCTTTGATTTTTCCCGCCTCATACGCTTCGCGCACAGTTTTTTCAACGCTGTCAAATGTGGCGGTCGCTATGTTTATTTTACATATTCCGAGTTCAATACACTTTCTGAAATCCGCTTCGCTGATACCCGTGCCTCCGTGAAGAACAAGCGGAACATCAACGCTGTCTTTGATTTTTTCGAGAATGTCAAAACGGAGCTTCGGCTCTTCCTTGTAGTTGCCGTGAGCGTTGCCGATGGCAACCGCGAGAGCGTCCATTTCAACCTTTTCGCAGAATTCCGCCGCCTGAGCGGGATCTGAGCAATTGACCGCAATGTCTTCACTGCCGTCTTCACTGCCGCCCACACAGCCGATTTCACACTCGATGTCGGCATCGTATTCAGCCGCGGTTACGGCTATTTCCGCGCACTGCATCATGTTCTCATTGAACGGCAGGTGCGAGCCGTCAAACATAACCGATGAAAAACCGATGTCAAGCGCCTGCGTGATTTTCTCGACAGTCTTTCCGTGGTCAAAATGCACGGCTATCGGCATTTCGCTGTTTTCAGCCGCCGCCACCATAAGCGGACCGATAAGTTCAAGAGGGGAGTTTTTAAGCCTGACTTCCGCTATCTGAATAATCGCGGGGCTTTCCGTTTCCTCGACCGCGCGCAGAATTCCTTTGACCATCTCCATATTGGAAATGCTGAAACTGCCTACCGCGTATCTGCCCTCTTTCGCACGCCAGAGCAGGTCGCTCATATTTACCAATGGCATAGTATCGCCTCCGTAATCGCTTATTTAATTATTATATCATCTTTAAAATGAAATCTCAACATAAAAAGATGTTTTATTTATCGCTGTTTTCGAACGCTTCTTTCACCGCCTGCGCGGATTTGAGACTCATACCCTTTACGGCCGCAAGTTCCTCAACGCTCGCCTGTGAAATAGCCTTCATCGTCTTGAATTTTTTAAGAAGTTCGTCCGCTCTCGCCTTTCCGATACCGTCAATGGAAAGCAGAGCGGAATTGAGCGATGATTTCTTGTGCTTTGTGCGGTGATATTCAACCGAGTAGCGGTGGACCTCCTCCTGTATGGATGAAACAAGAGTGAACGCCGCGCGTTTTGATGTCAGCGATATCTCCTCTCCGCTGCCCGTAATCGCCCTCGTGCGGTGATGGCTGTCTTTTACCATACCGAAAAGGGGAATGTCAAGCCCGTATTTTTCAAGCACGGGCCGCACCGCGTTAACCTGCCCCATTCCGCCGTCAAGCAGAATCAGGTCGGGCAGTCTTCCGAAGCCCTCGCCCGTTTCTTTTTCTTCGAAATATCTTGAAATTCTGCGGTCGAGCACCTCTGCCATAGAAGCGTAATCGTCCTGCCCCGAAAAGCCCTTTATCGCGAATCTGCGGTAGGATTTTTTGTAAGGCACTCCCGAACGGAAAACCACCATACCGGCAACATTGTCGCTGCCCGCAGTATGTGAAATATCGTATGCCTCAATGAATTCGGGCGGAACCTTCATACCGAGCATTGTCGCAAGTTCGTCGAGAGCAGCCGTGGATTTACCCGTTTTGCCGAGATAAAGCCCAAGTTTCTGCGCGGCGTTCGAGCGGCACATTTCAACAATCTCGTGCTGTTCGCCCTTCTGCGGAATTGTAATGCTTACCTTTCTGCCTCTTTTTGAGGTCAGCCACTCTTCGATTAACTCCGCGTTTGCCGTTTCGCCGTCAAGAGTAACACGCGAGGGTATGTTGTCCCGCATTGTGTAGTAGTCTCTCAGCAGTTCGTATCTTGCGGAAGCAAGATCCTCGGGCATATCAATAATGAAGTATTCACTGTCAAACAGTCTTCCTTCCGAAAAACGAAGAACAGACAGGCAGGCCTTCGAATTTTCACCGCCGTCCGTCGCCCCGACTATGGCGAAAACATCCTGTTCCCGCACTGTGTTTGAAACAACCTTCTGCTTTTCGCCGACTTTTTTGATGGCGTTTATCCTGTCCCGCAGTTTCGCAGCTTTTTCAAATTCAAGGTTTTCGGAAGCTTCCAGCATCTTCGCCGTCAGTTCCTCAACAAATTCATCTCCGCCGTTTGTGATGTATTTGATTGCGCTCTCAACCGCCTCGTTGTGCGCCTGCTTTGTCGTCTTGCCCGCGCAGGGAGCGGAACACTGCTTGATAAAAAAGTTCAGGCAGGGGCGCGATGTTTTGCAATCACGCGGGAACTGTTTGTTGCACTGCGGCAGACGGAAAATCTTCTTTGCCTCGTCAACCGCGTTTGTTACCGCGAAACCGCTTGTATAAGGTCCGAGATAGCGCGAACCGTCATCAACCTTCTGCTTTACTGCGTAAATGTTTTTCCATTCGCCCTGCGTGATTTTTATGTAGTGATAACCTTTATCGTCTTTGAGGAGAATATTGTATTTCGGTGTGTGCTGCTTGATAAGACTGCACTCCAGCACAAGCGCTTCAAACTCGCTGTCGGTCAGAATATAGTCAAACGAGTCAACATTTTCAACCATTTTACGCACTTTAAGAGTGTGATTGTTCTGCGAGCCGAAATACTGGCTTACCCTGTTTTTGAGAGCCTTCGCCTTGCCGATATATATGATTTTGCCTGTCTTGTCTTTCATAATATATACGCCGGGCGTCAGCGGCAGACTCATCGCTTTTTTACGAAGTTCACCGAGTTTGTCGTTCATTTTATTCTCCTCCTTTCAAAGATTTAAGACGAGCATTTTCACGAAATATGACGGAAAATAAGCTCGCAGGACGTGCGCCTGAACAGAGAGTTATTGACAATAATAAAAAATCAGGCGACATAATGCCGCCTGTGCGTTTTGATATGACTTAATCTGCGAAGCCGGATTCAACGAGTTTTACAAGTTCTTCAACAGCTTCTTCTTCATCTGCTCCGTTTGCGGCAATTCTGATTTCGGTGCCGCCTACTATACCGAGTGAAAGAACGCCGAGAAGGCTCTTAGCGTTGACCTTGCGTTCGTCCTTGTCTATCCAGATCTGTGATTTGAATTCGTTGGCTTTCTGAATAAAAAATGTTGCGGGGCGTGCGTGAAGGCCGACTTGATTTTGAACGGTAACATCCTTAACGAACATTGTCGCAAACCTCCTGTCTTTTATACATAATATTTTACAATGAGATTATAGCACAAAAAAACATTTCGTCAACGAAATTGAAGGCGCTTTTCAAAAATTCGGCTTGTATTCCAAATACAGCATAAACGGACGGCGCGGAGTTGTGAATTTTGACAGTTTTTATGTAAACTTTTTATTACAAAGGCACATATTGTTTGACAAAATGAACGCCGTTGGATATAATTATTAGGTATTATAATTATAGAGGGTCAGTATTAAATGCGGTCGTAAATTCTTGTTTTTTACGGTGCGGAACCGTGTTGTTTTGATACTCATAAAAAATGATTCCGGAACGGAGATAAAAAGATGAAAACCGTATTGGGCTTCATAGATGAAGCTTTCAGACAGATACCCGAAACAGACAGTGCATACAAATTCAAAATGCAGCTTGTCAGTGAGGTCACCGAAAGGGCAAACGAACTCACTCACCGCGGTATCAAAGACGAAAAGGTCATTGAGGACCTTATCATAAGCGAACATCCCGATATAAAGGGAGAATTTGAAAACGTTCTTCGCGAAGAAAAGCGCGAGAAAAGGCGCAAACATTTTGTCGCTCTCAACTCTCTCGGCACAATTATTTTCTGCCTTGTTGTTCTTATTGTGTTTTTTATCCACCTGTTTAAAGTTGACAACGGCCTTTCGTGGATTATCCTTGTTGCGGGCGCATCGGTAATTTCGGCTTATTACACATTCCTCGGATGCAGAAGGTTTATAAAAAAACGCGAAATCATCTTCCATATCACGACAAGACTTCAGCTCGCGTTTACGATTATGCTCGCCTTCGCGCTGGCATTCTTCATTATGCTGTTCAAGTTCAACATAATTCACAGCTGGGTTATGTTCCCGGCGGGCGCGATAGCGGTTCTTGTCTGCGACGGCCTTTTCGCGCACTTCTCGCATCAGAGATTCGCCGTGTTTATGTATCTCGCTTACATCCCGCTTGCCGCCGCGATTCTCTGTGTTATTCTCGCGGTAACCGGCGCTGTTTCGTGGCAGACCGGCTGGTTGCTTATTCCTCTTGCTCTTATTGCCGACGCCGTAATCATTGCGATAAGGCTTATAATCGGCAAAAAAGATAATGAAGAAGTGGAGGAGGACAGTGTATGGAACGCAGATTAAAAGCCGAACTGTGGGACAAGATGCACTATCTTTTCCGCGATTACAACGACCGTATGGTTCATGTCGAACTTCATTACGATTTTGAAATCAACATCGACGCCTTCAAAACAGTGCTGGCGTGCTTCTTCGAAAAAGCTCCCGTCTTTCATTCGAGCTTTACCGACAACCACATTTCACCCTATTGGGTTGTCAAAGATTACAACATTGACGATGTTGTAGAAGTAAACGATATCGAGGAAGAAGACCTTGACCACAAAATCAACGCTTTTCTCTGTCAGTGTCTCCCTCCCGAAAGCGATTTGCAGATGAAAGTACTGATTCTGCGTCATTCCGGCAAAACAACCGTCTGTATGATTGAAAACCATATGTGTATGGACGGCGGCGATTTCAAAAGCTTTCTCAAAACATTCTGCAAAAACTACAACGATTATGTTGAAAAGGGCATAAGCCCGCTTGATTTGCGTACGGGCTCCCGCTCTTATAAATCCGTCTATAAAGATTTAAGCAAAACCGACAGCAAAGCGGCTCAGAATCTTTATAAAAATCTTTCCGTAAAAGACAAATACGCCCACAAGTTCCCTTTTAAAGAGAGCAGCGATGAGGATTATTCGTTCATAGCCCGCCGCAGAATAAGCGCCGAAAAATTCCCGATGATAAAAGCGGCAGGCAAAAAAAGAGGCGCGACAATAAACGATATGCTCACGGCGGCGTATTTTTACAGCCTTTATGAGCTGGCCGGTTTCAATCCCGATGAACCGACCACGATATCCTGTGCCATTGACCTTCGCCGTCATATGAAGGATGTCAGCGTCACGGGCTACACAAACCAGACCTCGTGGATGCAGTGCAGAGTCCCCGAACTCGGCAGAGATATTTTCGAAACATTGCAGTATGTGGTCAGAAGTTCCAATATGTTCAAACAGGATAAATTTATGGGACTTTACGGCCTGCCTCTGCTTTCGCTCGGTTACAGAATTATGCCTCACGCCGCGTCTGAGGAAATAATCAAAATAGGCTACTCGAATCCTCTTCTCGCCATGAGCAATATAGGCATACTCGAAGTGGATAAACTCGCTCTTGAAGGTCACGAGCCGACAGACGGCTTTATGAGCGGAGCGGTCAAATACAAGCCTTTCGTTCTGCTTTCCGCAACATCCATGAGAAATGAAATGACTCTTTCAATGTGCGTGAGAGGCAGTGACGAAGACAAGCAGATTGTCAGCCGCTTCTTCGACCTTATGGAGAAAAACATCGACCTGCTTATCGCGGATGAGATGAAAACGGATTAATTCCGTTTTATATATATTTCAACAAAATATACAGAGGGGTGTTCCAATGAAAAACAAAAAGAATCTGATTGTCAACATAGCCATAGCAGTTTTTATGGCGGCGTTTGCGGTCATCTGCTGGCGTACGGGCTCGATTAAATCTCCCGTCGGCACGCTCTGGTCGCTCTTCCCGCCCGTAGTTGCCATCTGCCTGGCTCTTATCACAAAGGAAGTTTATTCCTCGCTGTTCGTAGGCATTGTCGCAGGCGGTATCCTTTCGGCAGGCTTCTCGCCGAGAGTTTCCGTTGACAATATCGTAAACGACGGCTTTATCAGCGCCGTTTCCGACCAGGCGGGCGTATTCATCTTCCTTGTAATACTCGGTGTTATAGTAGCCCTCATCAATAAAACCGGCGCTTCCGCGGCATTCGGTTCCTGGGCGGTGAAACACATCAAATCAAAAGTCGGCGCGGCTCTTGCCACCTTCTTTTTCGGCGTTCTGATTTTTATCGACGACTATTTCAACTGCCTCACCGTCGGCGCCGTTATGCGTCCCGTTACCGACAAAACAAAAATGTCAAGAGCGAAACTCGCTTATATCATCGACGCCACAGCCGCTCCCGTATGTATGATAGCGCCCATTTCATCATGGGCAGCCGCCGTTTCATCATACGCTCCCGAGGGTGTCAGCGGTATCACTCTTTTCTGCAGAGCGATTCCCTACAACTTCTACTCGCTCCTTACATTTGTTTTCATTATCACTCTTTCCGTGATGAAATTTGATTACGGTCCGATGAGACTTCACGAAAGAAACGCACTCAAAGGCGACCTCTTCACAACGGGCGCAACACAGAGCGAGGAAGAAGCGCCCGCGACTTCACGCGGAAAAGTAATCGACCTCATCGTTCCCATAGTCGTTCTTATCGGCGTATGTATTTTCGCTCTTGTTTACAACGGCGGAATCCTTGACGGGGCGGGCTTTATCACCGCTTTCTCGGACACCGACGCCACCGTAGGTCTTCCCTGGGGCGGACTTATCACTCTCGTGTTCACTATTATCTATTACGCCTGCCGCAGGGTAGTGAGCTTCAAAGAAGCAATGGAATGCATCCCCAAGGGCTTTATCGCCATGGTTCCCGCGATTCTCATCCTTACAATGGCTTCAACTCTTAAAAATCTTACCGGACTTCTTGATTCAAGCACATTTGTCAAAGGCGCGCTTGACTCCGCTTCCGGTCTCGATAAATTCCTTCCCGCGATAATCTTCCTTGTTGCAGTCGCCATCAGCTTTGCGTCAGGCACATCCTGGGGAACATTCGGTATTCTCATTCCCATCGTTACCGTCATATTCCCGGTTGAAAATATCCTTGGCATTATCTCAATGTCAGCCTGCCTTGCGGGTTCCGTATGCGGCGACCACTGCTCGCCCATTTCCGATACAACAATTATGTCCTCGGCAGGCGCGCAGTGCAACCACATAAACCATGTCGCGACTCAGATGCCTTACGCTCTGACAGTTGCAGCCGTGTCGTTCGTAACTTACATTATCGCAGGCTTTACACAGAAGATTTTCATCGCGCTTCCCTGCGGTATTATCGCCACGGTTCTTACTCTTGTGCTGATTA
>CADAER010000009.1:37961-60666 GCA_902787025.1 Oscillospiraceae bacterium
ATAATCGATAAAGAAAATCAGACGGCTTATCCCGGAAAAGGTTAAGCCGTCCTGTGTTTATCGTCGCGCCCTCCGCCGCGTTTTTATCCGATACACTTGACAAATCATATGTAAAGATACACTTGACAAATCATATGTAAAAATGTAATAATTGTATGATATTTATTGAGGCGGTGAGTTGTTTGAGAGTTATTACAGGCTCCGCCAGAGGCAGGCAGCTTCGCACGCTTGACGGCGACGATGTTCGTCCGACGACAGACCGGGTCAAAGAGGCAATGTTCAGCATTATTCAGTTTGACATTGAAGGGCGCAGAATCCTCGACCTCTTCGCGGGCTCCGGTCAGTTGGGCATCGAGGCGCTCAGCAGGGGAGCGAAAGAGGCAACTTTTGTTGACAGAGAAAAACGCTCCGTGGCAGTCATAAAAGAGAATCTTGCAAAAACGGGTTTCGATAAAAACTCAGTTATTATGCAGACCGACGCGTTTTCCTTTCTGCGAATGACCGGAGGAGAATTCGACATAGTTTTTCTCGACCCTCCCTACGGAACGGGAATGCTTCAGAAAGCGCTCGGAATGCTTTCGGACTGCGTAGCGCAGGGCGGAACAGTTATCTGCGAGCATCCCTACGGCGAAGAAATGCCGGAAACGGCGGATGAACTGAAACTTTACCGAACCTACAAATACGGCAAAACGGCGCTCACCACTTACAGAAAAGAAACGGAAGAATGATATGCGGCAGGTCCGCTTTTCGATTATTTAATTGAAAGGAACAGAAAATGGATAACGTTCAAAACATTGAAAAAAGCCTTGATCAGATTGAAGATGTTCTCGAGTCAGGCAGCAGATTTGCGCTTACAAACAAAACGGTCATTGATGCGGAACCCATAAAGACCGCCATTGAAGACATCAGACTTAACCTTCCCGCGGAAATAGCGCAGGCGAGGGCTGTTGTCGCCGACCGCAACTCCATCATCGTCAAAGCAAGAGACGAAGCGGTGAACACCACGACGGCGGCTCAGGATAAAGCCCGCTCAATGCTCTCCTCCGCCGAAGCGAAGGTCAAGGAGATGGTTTCGAAAACAGAGGAGTTCGCGAACAAGCGTGTCGCCGAAGCGCAGGCTCAGGCTCAGTCGATTATCGACTCGGCTAACGAGGATGCCAAAATCATCCGCGCAAACGCGCAGCTTGAAGCGGATGCTCTTGTTGAAAACAGCGAGGTAGTCCGCGCATCCCGCGCGTCATCGCAGAAGATTCTCGCCGACGCCGAAGCACAGGCAAGCGCAATAGTCGAAAAGGCTAAGAACCAGGCTGACACTCTCCTTTCCTCCGCCGAACAGCAGGCTTCAAGAACAATCGACGAGGCAAGACAGCGTTCGGATGAATCCATAGACAAGGCCAACAAGTGGTCCGCGGAAATCCGTATTGCGGCAGGCGATTTCATTGAAGAGATTATGAAAACCGCCGACGAGTCCATCACCCAGAGCCTCAACGCGGTCCGCGCCGCGCGTGACAGCATCAAGACTGTTACGGGCAAGACCGAAGACCAGTAATAAAAGCAGTTTCAAAGTCCGGATCTTAACGGGTTCGGGCTTTTTTCTTTTATATGTTTGACTTGACAGCCCTTGTATGTTAAGATAATTCCAACAGATAAATGATTTTAAAGGAGAATGTTTTATGAATTATTCTTTAAAACAAAAATGCTTCCTGTTTATGCTTGTGACGGTTATCGTTTCAATGCTTATGTTGGGCACGGTTCCCGCTTTCGCGGATGTTGTCGCGCCTGTCGAAACAGGCGATGAAGTCACTCAGGAAACCAGAGAAAACGAGACTGAAATCGTTGATGAAACCGAGCCTGAGGGCGAAACCGAATTCGTCGCAGGGTATGACAGCGAGGAGTATGATTCCGTCGACGATGATGTCATTCTTTACAGCACATACAGTGAAACCGCCGCCGAAAAAGAAAAGACAGTCGGCGATAAGCTGGATGAAAAATTCTATGATTTTGATGTTGCGGTTTATAAAGTTTTCGGTAAAATTCAGAACAAGGTTACTCTTGTTATTTCAAAACTTTTCACTTCAATAGGCGATGAGAATTTTGTAATCCCCGTCGCGGCGTTCAGCGTATTGCTTTGCTTCGACAAAAAAGCAAGGAAATACGGCTTTGCCCTTCTTTTTGCCATTGCCGCGGGAACGATTATCGTCAACCTTATTCTCAAACCCGAGGTTCTGAGAATCCGTCCTTACAATACGCTTCAGAATACCGACATCTGGCCTCTTTACAGCAAATGGTATGCCGCCGCGGGCTCATTGTCCGAAAGCGACTATTCATTCCCGTCAGGTCACTCAAATTCCGCTTTTGAAATGGCAACGGCGATGTTCCTGTGCTGTATGGCGAATAAAAAGAAAAAGATTGCCTGGATATTCCCGGTTCTTGCTCTCGGCACAGCCTGCTCGAGAATTATTTTAATGGTTCACTATCCCACAGATGTTATTGCGGGCTCGCTCGCGGGCATTGTCGCCGGTGTTATCGGTTATCTGCTTGCTCTCGCCGCATGCAAAATCTGCGAAAAAATCAAATTCATCGACAAAATCAGCATTATTAAAACCAAACCCGTAATTGCCGTAGTTTTGTTTGTCGTTGTTCTCGGAATATCTTTCGGCAGACTTCTGACCGAAAGCAAAGAAGAAAAGTGCGCATACAATGTCGAGTATGACTGCAACAACAAGGCAAGAATAGACGATGAAAAATACCCCGCAATAGACGGCGAAAACTACTGCAAGATTCACTGGAAACAGCTCAGCGGCGAAGAATAATAAAACTTATATTCTATAATAAGGAAGCATCTTTCCGGGTGCTTCCTTTTGCGCACTAAAAGGTTATTTGCGCATTGAAAGGTGATTTTATGAGATTTTTTGCTCTTGTCCAGTCATTGCTTTTTATCGTTTCATCCTTTTCCGTTACGGATTCAAACTTCAAAATGTGGGTTGACCGCGCGGCAATAGATATAGCGAGCGAGAAGGAACTGAAATTCAATTCTCTGCCCGCGTCGTCGCTCGTCGTCACCGATGCCGAAAAACAGCGATGCCGCGACTGGTATGAAAAAAACGTGCTTTTCACGGGCGGCGAAGGCGCACCTGCCTATGATTTCAGAGTCGACGGCAAATCTTTCAAAAAGAACATAAAGGACTGGTCTTTTGAAAAAGGCGGAACAGTTCCCGCGAACGGAGGCGGTGAAGCGACAACCGTAACTCTCACTCATAAAAACAGCAGGCTGAAAGCAAGAGTGCAGGGGGTTATCTATGAAAACAGAGCCACCTGCGAATGGACTGTTTACATCGAAAACACGGCTGACGAAAACTCACCCGCAATCAAAGATTTTTACGCCGCCGACTGCAGTGTCGGAACGGGAATATCCGACCTTTATGTCAGTAAAGGCTCAGACCCCGCCGCCGACGATTTTCAGATGAGACATACCTTCGTCAACTTTATTCCGATGCGCTTTACGGCAAACGGAGGCAGAACGGAATCCTTCCTTCCGTATTTCAACATAAACGGCAGAACAAACGGAGCTGTGCTTGCTCTCGGCTGGACTGGACAGTGGTCCGCGTCCCTCGCACAGAAAACGGGTTCCGTTTCAATAAAGGCTAAACAGGAAAAATTCAACGCGTGTCTTCTGCCCGGCGAAGAAGTGCGCTCGCCCCTCGTTTCCCTGACTTTTTATGACGGAGACAATCCGCTCAAAGGCTTCAACACATTCAGAGACTGGCAGAAGGATGTTACCGTCATTCAGGGCGAAAACACTCTGCTCAACGGTTTTGTTATCGCAAACGAGTTCTCAACATTAACCTGCGATCAGATGATTGAAAAAGTCAATTCAATCGATGAGAGCGTTATGCAGGGCATAGATTATTTCTGGATGGATGCCGGCTGGTATAAATACAACGAAGGCTGGTATGACGGAGTCGGCAACTGGATTCCCGATGAAAACCGTTTTCCCGACACGCTGAAACCCCTCTCCGACGCCATGGCGGCAAAGGGTAAAAAATTCCTTCTCTGGTATGAGCCCGAAAGAGTCCGCGAAAACACGGTGCTTTATAATAAAGGGCTTGAAAACAAAGGCTGGACGGTTCAGATAGACGACAACATTATGTGGAATATGGCAAACGACCGCGCCTGCGATTATCTTTGCAATTATATTCTCAACTCAATGAAAACAAACGGCGTTTCAATGTATCGTCAGGATTTCAATTTCACTCCGCTCGCATACTGGGAGAAATCGGATAAAGAGTATTTCGGCGGCAGAACGGGAATTACCGAAAATCATTATGTCACTAATCTTTACAGATATCTCGACTTCCTGCTTGACGGCATTGACGGCCTTGTTATAGACAACTGCGCCTCAGGCGGCAAGCGGCTCGATATCGAAATGATGAGAAGGAGCGTTCCTCTCTGGCGCAGCGATTACAACTGCGGCAACGCCGACGGCACAGTCAAGGATGATGTGCTTGAAGCCACGCAGTCAATGACATACGGGCTTTCTTTCTGGATTCCGTACAGCGGCACAAACCGTTATTTTCACTCCGAATATGCCTCGCGCACTGCGATACTGACTCACCAGTCAACCTATGACCCGCCCGCGCAGGAACTTACTAAATATTCAAAGGTCAGCGAATATATGTCAGGCAGATACTTCCCGCTGACCGACGGCAAAACGGATTTGTCGAAATTCCTTGCGATGCAGTTTGACTGCGGAGACGGCAGCGAGGGCGCGGCGGTAATCTACAAACGCAAAAATGTCAGGGATGATGAATACAGACTTTTACTGAACGGGCTTGATTCCTCAAAGCAATACTCCGTTTACTCTATTGATTCTCCCGATGATGTCATTACGCTCAAAGGCGATGAAATAATGAGCGCGGGTATTAATATCAATGCCGAAAAAACTCCCGGCGCATATGTGATTTTCTATATTGCCCGGTAGAACTGAAGGCGGTCGGAACGACCGCCTTTTCTGTTATTCTTTTTCTGTTTTAACATTTAAATTGTTAAT
Organism: Oscillospiraceae bacterium; assembly: GCA_902787025.1. Classification (GTDB taxonomy): domain Bacteria; phylum Bacillota; class Clostridia; order Oscillospirales; family Acutalibacteraceae; genus CAG-177. The sequence continues at coordinate 43,012 of CADAER010000009.1, forward strand.
AAAAATCTTGCAAAAAACCCTTTAAAATTTTTTATATATATGTTACAATACCATAAATGTGTAAAAACGCATTTCAGATTTGTTTGTTTTTTAACTCATATATTCAGGAGGACAGAAATCAATGATCAAAAAAATCAGTAAGATTCCTTTTTCGGGCACACCCGAGCAGGAAGCGAAACTCAAGAAAATCATCGATGAGAGCAAGCACGACAAGCACCTTCTTATGACTGTAATGCAGGAGGCGCAGGAAATCTACGGCTACCTTCCCTTTGAGGTTCAGGTTATGATAGCTGAGGGAATGGATATTCCGCTTGAAAAGGTTTACGGCGTTTCAACCTTCTATGCTCAGTTTGCTCTTTCACCCAAAGGCAAATACAATGTTTCGGTCTGCCTCGGCACAGCCTGCTATGTCAAAGGCTCACAGGCTCTGCTTGACAAAATCTGCGATGTTCTTGAAATCGGCACCGGCGAATGCACTGCCGACGGCAAGTTCTCGGTTGAGGAATGCCGCTGCGTAGGCGCCTGCGGTCTTGCTCCCGTATTTATGGTTAATGACGATGTTTACGGCAGACTTACGGCAGACGATGTCGAAGGCATCCTCGCGAAATACGAATAATAAAACCGTAACCGGAGAACAGTTATGAAAATTGAAGTTATCCGCGACCTGCTCAATGCGGATGTTCTGTGCGGAGAAGACCGTCTTATGAATGATGTTCTGTCCGCCTGCGGCAGCGATATGATGAGCGATGTTCTCGCCTATGTGAAAAATCAGGCGGTTCTCCTCACCGGTCTTGTGAATTCACAGGTCATCAGAACAGCCGCAATGATGGATATGGAGTGCATAGTTTTTGTCAGAAGCAAAATGCCGTCTGAAGAAATGCTCGGCCTTGCGAAGGAATGCGGAATTACCGTAATGACTTCACCTATGCGTATGTATGAAGCCTGCGGCAGACTGTATTCCGAAGGATTGGGTTCGGGTACCGAATAATGGGCGAACCTCTCGTTTTTACATTCAATGTTGACGGCGGCGATTTCACCTCGGCAGGTCAGGCTTCTGTCGCGGTGAAAAAGAATCTGAGCCAGATAGGCTTTCCGCCCGAGGTCATTCGCAGGGTTTCAATAGCAATGTATGAGGGCGAAATCAATATGGTCATTCACGCTGACGGCGGCGTCGCGACAGTCAAGGTGGATGAAAACTGTATTGAAATTGTCCTTGCCGACAAAGGTCCGGGTATTGCCGATGTTGAAAAAGCCATGCAGGAAGGTTTCTCAACGGCGCCCGACGAAGTGCGCGGTCTCGGATTCGGAGCAGGTATGGGCCTGCCGAATATGAAACGATATACCGACGAAATGAGCATTGACTCCACCGTGGGTGTCGGCACCACCATCACAATGAAGGTCAATTACTGATTATGAATTCATATATCCACTCGGTTTCACTTGACAGTGAAAAATGCAAGGGATGCACAACCTGTATGAAGCACTGCCCCACAGAAGCAATAAGAGTGTTTCACCAGGTAGCGCACATCAATCCCGACAGATGCATTGACTGCGGCGAATGTATCAGAGTATGCCCGCACAACGCAAAAAAAGCAAACTACAACAGTATAGAGCAGATACAGCAATTCAAATGGAAAATCGCTCTTCCCGCTCCGGCGCTGTTTGCTCAGTTTGACGGGCTTGACGATATTGATTACGTTTTGCAGGGACTTATCGACCTGGGCTTTGACGATGTGTTCGAGGTCTCGCAGGCGGCTGAATTTGTTACATCTTATTCCCGCCGCTATCTCAAAACACCCGGCGTCTGTAAGCCTGTCATCAGCTCGGCGTGTCCCGCCGTGGTCCGTCTCATCTGTCTGAGATTCCCTTATCTTAAAGACAATATTATGCCGTTGCTTCCTCCCGTTGAGGTTGCCGCGGCAATGGCAAAAGAAAAAGCAGCGGAGGAACATCCCGAATTGAAAGCGGAAGAAATAGGCGTATGCTTCATTTCTCCCTGCCCCGCAAAAGTAAGTTATGTTGAAAACGGCTTCGGCGATTACAAGAGCAGAATTGACCTTGTTATCCCCATAAGCGAAGTGTATTTCAAACTGATTAACGTTATGAACCGCAATGTCAAGCCCGCAATCACAAGCAAAACCGGCGTGATAGGCATAAGCTGGGCGTCAAGCGGAGGCGAGGCTTCCGGTCTTCTTACCGACAGGGTGCTCGCCGCGGACGGTATAAACAATGTTATTCAGGTGCTCGAAAAGGTTGAAAACGGAAATATACCGAGCGTTGATTTCATTGAACTCAACGCGTGTACCGGCGGCTGTGTGGGCGGCGTTCTCACAATCGAAAATCCCTTTATTGCCCGCAACCGTCTGCAGACTCTGCGCAGGTACCTTCCCGTTTCCAGAAACTCCCATCAGGGCGACTATATCCCCGAAGAGCGTTTTTTCAACGAGATGCCCACTTACAAGCCGCTGAGCCGCCTGAGCGACAATATAGGCGAATCCATGCGGCTGCTCGCGAAAATCCAGGAGGTGCGCGAAGATCTGCCCGGAATTGACTGCGGAGCCTGCGGTTCGCCGAACTGCAGAGCGTTTGCCGAAGACCTTGTTCTGGGTAAGGCGGATCTGAACGACTGCATCATAGGCTATAAAAAACTCATTAAACAATATATCAATTCCAAAGGCAGGGAGGACGACCCGGATGACAGTGAAATCTTTGGCGGAAAAACTTAATCTTGAAACCGTCTGCTGTCCCTGTCCCGAAAAAGAAGTGAGCGGAGTATATATCGGCGACCTGCTCAGCTGGGTTATGGGCAGGGCGAAAGCCGGCGACGCCTGGCTGACAATCATGTCAAATGTCAACATAGTTGCCGTAGCGGCCCTTGCCGACACAGCCGCCGTAATACTTACGGAAGGCGTCACGGTCGATGAAAACATTACCGCAACGGCCCTCGCCAAGGGAGTAAATATATTCACTTCACGGAATCCCGCTTACGAAACGGCGGTCGATATTTCAAAACTCATTTGAAATGAGCAGATACTTTTACGATTTTCACATTCACTCCTGCCTGTCTCCCTGCGGCGACAACGATATGACTCCGAACAATATCGCAGGTATGGCAAAACTCTGCGGGCTGAATATAGCGGCGCTTACCGACCACAATTCCGTGCTCAACACGCCGGCGTTCTTTGAAGCGGCAAGGCGCAATTCGCTGATTCCCGTAGCCGGTATGGAGCTTACCACCGCCGAGGATATTCACATAGTCTGTCTGTTTGAAACTCTCCGGCAGGCGTCGGAATTCGGGGAAGAAGTCGGCAAAAGGCGAACTCTTATCAGAAACCGTACCGAAATATTCGGCGAACAGCTTATTCTGGACGGTAACGATGAAATTACGGGAAGCGAGGAATTTCTCCTTTCCAACGCGACGTCAATTACGGTTGACGAAACGCCGGAACTTGTTGAAAGATACGGCGGAATATGTTACCCGGCGCACGTTGACCGTGAGGCAAACGGAATCATCGCGACGCTCGGAACATTTCCTGAAAATCCGTTTTTCGGTTTCGCGGAGTTCAACGATGAAGCGAATATTGAAGAGTACCGCAAAAAATATCCCGTTCTCGCCGAGAAACCCGTTCTTGTTTCTTCCGACGCGCATTATCTTGAAAATATGCGCGACGCGAAACATTATTTCGAACTCGAGGGCGAAAGTGAAACGGAAATACGAAAAAACCTTTTCATAAAACTCAGGGCGGGCTTAAACAAATGAAAGAGTTATCACTGAATATTCTCGATATAGCCGGCAATTCCGTCAAAGCGGGAGCGACAAAGGTCGGCATTACAATAACCGAAACCGACGAAACGCTCTCACTTGTCTTCAGAGACAACGGCTGCGGAATGACAAAAGAACAGGTCGAAAATGTTACGGACCCTTTCTTTACGACCCGCACAACCCGCAATGTGGGGCTGGGAATTCCTTTTCTGAAACTCGCCGCCGAACAGACGGGAGGCAGTTTCTCAATAGAGTCGGCAACAAAAGAAGAGAATCCCGGAAATCACGGCACAACCACTACGGCTTTTTTCTATAAAAACAATATTGATTTCACTCCGCTCGGCGATGTGATTTCAACGGTAACAACATTAATAATGGGTTCCCCCGGTATTGACTGGGTTTTCACCCACACATACGGTGAAAAGGAAACCCGTATAGACACATCGGAAATCCGCGCCGTTCTCGGCGATGATGTTCCGCTTGACAGTTACGAGGTAATTGAATGGATTAAATCTTCTCTTGAAGAAGAATATGATTCATTTTATAAATAAGTTAAAATTTTTCAGAAGGGAAAAAGTAATATGAAGTCATTGGCAGAACTCCAGGCAATCAAAGACAAAATGAAGGACAAAGTCGTTCTTCGCGAAGGCACGGGCGAAATACGTGTTGTTGTAGGTATGGCAACCTGCGGTATTGCGGCAGGCGCCCGCCCCGTTCTCAACGCTTTTGTTGAGGGCGTCAATAAAGAAAACCTCTCCGACAAGGTTACGGTTTCACAGACGGGATGCATCGGCATCTGCCAGTATGAGCCCGTAGTTGAAGTTTTTGAGGCAGGCAAAGAAAAAGTTACCTACGTTAAAATGAACGCCGAAAAAGCGGCGCAGGTTATTGAAAGCCATCTCAAAAACGGCAATGTTATTGAGAAATACACAATAGGCGCAAATCAGTAAGTTATTAATATAGGGAGGAAAATATTATGATTCGTTCGCAGGTTCTTATCTGCGGTGGCACGGGATGCACTTCTTCCGGCAGCAAAGTGCTTATGTCCGCGTTTGCAGATGAAATCGAAAAACAGGGGCTCTCCGAAGAAATTAAAATTGTTCAGACCGGCTGCTTCGGTCTTTGCGCTCTCGGCCCCGTTGTCATTGTTTATCCCGACGGCACATTCTACAGCCGCGTTGAGGAAAAAGACGTTGCCGAAATAGTTGAAGAGCATCTTCTCAAGGGCAGAGTTGTCGAAAGACTCGTTTACAACGATGTTGACGACGCCAAAAAAGAAGAGATTGCAGGCTCGGTCAATGTTTCGCTCAACGACACAAAATTCTATAAAGCACAGCAGAGAGTTGCTCTTCGCAACTGCGGTGTTATCGATCCCGAGAATATTGATGAATACATAGCGATGGACGGTTATGCCGCTCTCGGCAAGGTTCTTACCGAAATGACTCCCGAAGATGTCATCAAGTGCGTGCTTGATTCAGGTCTTCGCGGCAGAGGCGGCGGCGGATTCCCCACCGGCAAAAAATGGAGCTTCACGGCTGCCCAGCCCAAAGGTCAGAAATATGTTGTCTGCAACGCCGACGAAGGCGACCCGGGCGCGTTTATGGACAGATCCGTTCTCGAAGGCGACCCCCACTGCGTAGTTGAAGCAATGACAATCTGCGGCTATGCCACAGGCGCGTCTGAAGGCTACATCTATGTCCGCGCCGAGTATCCCATCGCCGTCAAGAGACTTAAAATAGCAATTGAACAGGCAAAGGAATACGGTCTTTTAGGCAAGAACATTTTTGATTCGGGCTTTGATTTTGACCTTCACATTCGTCTCGGCGCAGGCGCATTCGTCTGCGGTGAAGAAACCGCTCTTATGACTTCAATCGAAGGCAACCGCGGCGAGCCCCGTCCCCGTCCTCCTTACCCCGCAATCAAAGGCCTTTTCGGCAAACCCACAACAGAAAACAATGTTGAAACCTTTGCAAACATCCCCCAGATTATTCTTAAGGGCGCGGAGTGGTTTGCGTCAATGGGTACCGAAAAGTCAAAGGGCACAAAGGTATTCGCTCTCGGCGGCAAAATCAACAACACCGGTCTTGTAGAAATCCCGATGGGTACAACCCTTCGCGAGATTATATATGATATCGGCGGCGGCATTCCCAACGGCAAAAAATTCAAGGCAGCTCAGACGGGCGGTCCCTCCGGCGGCTGTATTCCCGCAAGCCTTATCGACACCGAAATCGACTACGACAACCTCACCAGCATAGGCTGTATGATGGGCTCGGGCGGTCTTATCGTTATGGATGAAGACACCTGTATGGTCGATATAGCAAAGTTCTTCCTCAACTTCACTGTTGACGAATCCTGCGGTAAATGCTCACCCTGCCGTATAGGCACAATGAGAATGAAAGAGATTCTCGAAAAGATTACCTCAGGTCAGGGCACTCTTGAAGATATTGACAAGCTCGAAGAACTTGCCGCATATATCAAGGCAAATTCACTCTGCGGTCTCGGTCAGACTGCTCCCAACCCCGTTCTCGCAACGCTTCGCTTCTTCCGCGACGAATATATCGCTCACGTAGTTGACAAGAAGTGTCCGGCAGGCGTCTGCAAAGCGCTCCTTACCTATAAGATTGACCCCGAAAAGTGCAAGGGCTGCACGCTTTGCGCGCGCAACTGCCCGGTCGGCGCAATTTCGGGCAAGGTCAAAGAGGCTCACACAATCGACACATCCAAGTGCATCAAGTGCGGCGTATGTATGGATAACTGCAAGTTTGATGCAATCAGCAGATCTTAAGGAAGGAGGAAGACCGAAATGGATAATATGATTAACATTAAAATCAACAACAATCCCATAAGCGTTCCCGACGGAATATCTATTCTTGAGGCCGCAAGATACGCGGGCATAGAAATCCCCACTCTCTGCTTCCTCAAAGAAATAAATGAAATCGGCGCGTGCCGTCTTTGCATGGTCGAGGTCAAGGGCGCCCGTTCGCTCGTAACCGCCTGCGTTTACCCCGTAAGCGACGGTATGGAAATTTTCACCAACACGGAAAAGGTCAGAAACAGCCGTAAGCATACGCTTGAACTTATTCTCTCAACACATAATAAATCCTGTCTCACCTGCCTTCGCAGCGGAAACTGCGAACTTCAGAAACTCTGCAAAGAGTTCGGCGTAAAAGATGCGGATTATTTCGCGGGCAAAATGCCCGAATTCGAGTTTGACGATTCTGCTGCTCATATGATAAGAGACAACAGCAAGTGCATTCTCTGCCGTCGCTGCGTTGCGGCGTGCCAGATGCAGGATGTATCTGTTATCGGCGCAAACGCCAGAGGCTTTGACACTCACATAAGCTCGGCGTTTGACAAAGACCTTGCAAATGTTTCGTGCATTTCCTGCGGTCAGTGCATTGTCAACTGCCCGACAGGCGCCATCGTTGAAAAGGATGACAGCGAAAAGGTGTTTGCCGCCATCAACGACCCCGAAAAATATGTCATTTGCCAGACTGCTCCCTCAATCCGCGTAACTCTCGGCGAAGCATTCGGTATGCATATAGGCACCAATGTTCAGGGCAAGATGGTAGCCGCGCTCAGAAGACTCGGTTTCGACAAGGTGTTTGACACCGATTTTGCCGCCGACCTTACAATAGTTGAAGAAGCAACCGAACTCCTTGAAAGAGTTAAAAACGGCGGCGTTCTGCCTATGATTACATCCTGCTCGCCCGGCTGGATCAAATACTGCGAGCATTATTATCCCGAGCAGATTCCTCACCTTTCAACCTGCAAATCTCCCCAGCAGATGTTCGGCGCAACAATAAAAACATGGTATGCGCAGAAGATGAACATAGATCCCAAAGACATCGTTGTTGTCGGCATTATGCCCTGCACGGCAAAGAAGTTTGAAACTCAGCGCGCAGACCAGGCAGCTTCCGGCTATCCCGATGTCGATATAGCTCTCACAACAAGAGAACTTGCGAGAATGATTGAATCTGCAGGACTCTACTTCCCCAAACTTCCCGATGAAGATTTTGACAGTCCGTTCAGCGAAAGCACAGGCGCTGCCGTTATCTTCGGTGCAACAGGCGGCGTTATGGAAGCGGCGCTTCGTACAGCGGTTGAAACTCTTACGGGCGAAGAACTCAAGGAACTTGACTTTACCGATGTCCGCGGCACAAAGGGCATCAAAGAGGCGTCATATACCGTCAACGGTATGGAAATCAAAGTCTGCGCCGCAAGCGGCACGGCAAACGCCAAGAAGATTATGGAAGATGTCAAAAACGGAACATCTCCCTACACGTTCATTGAGATTATGGGTTGCCCCGGCGGCTGCGTAAACGGCGGCGGTCAGCCTGTTCAGCCCGCGGTTGTGCGCAACTTTATTGACCTTAAAGGTCAGCGCGCGGCGGCTCTCTATGAGGCGGATAAGAATATGCCCATCAGAAAGTCTCACGAAAATCCCGCTATTAAGAGAGTTTATGACGAATACTTCGTTTCTTACGGCAGCCATATTGCCCACGAGGTTCTTCATACCTCTTATGAAGCAAAACCCAAGTATAAATAATCTGACAATCCGGGAGCATTTCGCTCCCGGATTTTGCAAATCATTATTATTACATTTTCAAGGAGGTCATTATGAATTTAGTCAAAAAATGTCTTGCCGAATTCATCGGCACATTCACCCTTGTTTTTGTCGCCTGCGGCGTAGCCGCAAAGGTCGGCTGTGACTCCGCTAACGGAGCGGGTTACCTTATCACCGCTCTCGCGTTCGGTCTCGTAATAGTCGCAATGGCTTATTCAATCGGCAATGTTTCGGGTTGCCACATAAATCCCGCCGTTTCTATTGCGATGCTTGTAAGCGGCAAAATGACAGTTGTCGAATTCATCGCTTATGTTGTTTCACAGTTCGCGGGCGCAATTGCGGGCGCGGCTCTGCTTCTCCCCTTTGTCGGTAAAGAGAGCGGCCTCGGCACAAACGCCCTGTTTGACGGCAGCATAGGTCTTTCGATTCTTATTGAGATTGTTCTCACTTTCATCTTTGTCATCGCCATTCTCGGCGTTACATCAAAGATTGAAAACGGAGCGGTCGCAGGTCTTGTAATCGGCCTTTCATTAACCCTCGTTCACCTTCTCGGCATCGCCTTCACGGGTACATCCGTAAACCCCGCGAGAAGCTTCGGCCCCGCGCTTTTTGTCGGCGGCGACGCGCTGAGCAATGTGTGGGTATTCATTGTCGCTCCTCTTATCGGCGGCGTTCTCGCGGCGGTCTGCTACAAGATTCTTGACGGCAAAAAAGCGGAATAATAATTAAAAAAACTGAATAAGAATTAAAGCGCGCTGTGATTCACAGCGCGCTTTTGCGATTTCATCTGAAGTTTTCTTCCGTTATTTCATAATCCGCGGGAAGTCTGATATAACCAGCCGTCATCGGTTCAAGTTCAATCTCATTTATTCCCTTTTCACCGCTTATCAGTTCATCAACCTTTTTGTCAAAAACAAGCGGCAGCGTTCTCTCTGAACGGTTTATGACAACGAGCAGTTTATATCCGCCTTTTCCGAACGCGGAGCGCTCAAAAACATACAGATCCTCCCTGCATACAATGTTCCTGAATAATCCGTTGTTGAGAAGGGACTCGCTCTTTCGTATTTCGCCGATTTTTCTGTAATAGTCGAGCAGACCCTCTTCGATATTATTCCACGGGAAGGGTCTGCGGCAGAACGGGTCGCGGTAGCCCTCAAGCCCCGCCTCGTCTCCGTAGAACACGCACGGAACGCCCGGCACAGCCGCCGTCAGAGCATAGGCGAGTTTTAAAAGTCTTACCGCGTCTTTTCGCTGAAATACCGACATACGAAGAGTTGAGAGCTCCTCGTTTGTCAGTTCACCCTGTTCCCTGCCTCCGAGAACAGTTAAAATCCGCTGCGTGTCGTGCGTGCCTAAAAAGTTCATCATGCAGTCGGATGCCTGTTTCGGGCACCGTCTGTAAAGCCCGCCCGTAACAGTTTCAAGTTTTTTAAAATTGCCGTTTCTTACATAGTCAATGACTGCGTCACGAAGCGGATAATTCATTACCGAGTCAAGCTCGTGTCCGCGAAGATAAGGCCTTCTTCTGCCGTAAGAAATCTTGTTTGTTGCATCTTCCCAGACCTCGCCGATAACCGGTGCGTCGGGGTTGATTTTTTTTACTGTTTTACGAAGGCTTGTCAGAAACGCGTCGCTTAGCTCGTCCGCGACATCAAGCCTCCAGCCGCCCGCGCCCATATTCATCCATTTCGGAATAACCTTGCCGAAAATGAATTTCATATAGGATTCGCTGTCGCTTTTGACTCTCGGCAGAATGTCAACGCCCCACCAGCATTCATATTCGTCGGGATAATCGGTGAATGAATACCAGTCGTAATACGGCGAGCCGGGAGAATTGTATGCGCCCTTGCCCTTGTAATTACCCTCGCGGTTAAAATAGATGCTGTCGGAACCCGTGTGATTGAAAACACCGTCAAGAATAACATTTATTCCGCGTTTTCCCGCCTCTTCAAAAAGGGCTTTCAGCGCCTCGTCACCGCCGAACATACTGTCAACTTTAAGATAGTCGCCCGTATCGTATTTATGGTTTGACGCCGCCTCGAAAACGGGGGAGAGATAAATTGTTTTTGTTCCCAGTGACGCGATATAATCAAGTTTTTCAATAATTCCCCATAAATCTCCGCCGAAAAACATATTGTTTTTCAACGGCGCGCCGGGATATTCGGCATATTGCGGAATGCCATTGTCCCAGTCGGGGTTTATAAAAGCGTCGCCGCGAACCTTGCATTTCCCGCTTCTGAAAAATCTGTCAACAAATATGTGATATATGATGCCTTCTTTAAATGCTTCGGATGTCCGGTAACTGTCGTCAAACAGCAATAACTGTCTGTCGCCCGCTTCGCCGCACTCGGATAAAACCGTCGGCTTTTCACCGCCGAGAAATACCTCTTCTTCCGCGCCCGAAATCTTATATCTGTAATAGAACAGACCTTTTGCTTTGTTGCCGTCTGTCAGAGTTTCAAGGTCAAGAACAGCGGAATAAACATCGTTCCCGTTTTCAATTCCCGACCACTCAAAAGGAATGTATTTCAGTTCATCATCGGGAAAATCAAGAGAATCGGCATAAATCTGCATTTCGGCGTAGTAGGTGCCGAACGAGCGGGGGATATCTATTTGCAGGCGCAAAGTGTCGCTTCCCGGGAAAGCCCCGAAAAGCGACATATCACAGTTATAATGCTTGCTGAATTTATGCTCGGTTACCTGAAAAAACATTATTTAATCTCACTTATGTGCCAGATATTGCGCGCGTACTCGTGTATGCTGCGGTCGGATGAGAAGAAGCCCGCGCCCGCGATGTTTGAGAGCGATTTCTTCGTCCACTCGTCGCGGTCCTTGTATTCGCTCATAACCGTCTTGTATGTGTTTATGTAGGACTCATAGTCCGCAAGGCACATATACGGGTCTGAAATACCGTGACCGTGAACAAAATAGTTGAACAGCTGCGTGAAGTCATTGCCCGCGAAAGTGCCGTTGAGTCTGTTGACAGCGTCACGCAGATCGTCGTTTGTCATATAGTAGTCAATCGACCTGTAACCCTGCTTCCAGATTTCATCAACCTCGTTTGCCGTAAGGCCGAAGATGAAAATGTTGTCGTCGCCCACAGCCTCTTTCATCTCAACGTTCGCGCCGTCAAGCGTGCCGAGAGTAAGAGCGCCGTTAATCATAAATTTCATACAGCCCGTGCCGCTCGCCTCTTTGCCCGCGAGAGAAATCTGCTCGCTTATATCCGAAGCGGGCATAAGAATTTCAGCCGTGCTTACATTGTAATCCTCAACATAAACAACCTTGAGAATCTTGCTTACGACAGGGTCGTTTTCAATCTCTTTGCCGACACTCCAGATAAGGCGGATAATATCTTTTGCAAGATAATAACCGGGAGCCGCCTTGCCGCCGAATATAAATGTGGTAGGCGTTACGGGAGCGTTCGGGTTGATTTTCAGAATATTGTAAAGAGTGATTATTTTAAGCACATTGAGGAGCTGACGCTTGTATTCGTGCATACGCTTAACCTGCACATCGAATACCGAGTGCGTGTCGAGTTTTACGCCCGACTGCTCAAAATACTTTTCCGCGAATCTCTCTTTGTTCTCGTGCTTTATTCTGCGAAGTTCCGCAATTACGGATGCGTCATCCCTGTATTTGAGGAATTCCGAAAGCTGAAGAGAATCCTTGCGATAGCCCGTGCCGATGCAGTCATCAAGCAGTTTCGCGAGCTGCGGGTTCGAGTAGCACAGCCAGCGTCTGTGAGCGATACCGTTTGTGACATTCGTGAATTTTTCGGGCATCGCCTTGTAATAGTCGTGGAATACCGTCTGTTTAAGTATTTCCGAATGAAGAGCGGAAACGCCGTTTACGGTGTGCGACGCCGCTACACTGAGGTTCGCCATCCTTATCTGATTGTAGGCGACAATAGACATATTGCTTATTCTGTCCCAATCGCCGGGATACATATTCCAGAGATTGTCGCAGAGCCTGCGGTTGATTTCGCAAACTATCATATATATTCTCGGAAGCTGAAGTTTGAAAAGATTCTCGTTCCAGGTTTCAAGCGCTTCGGGAAGAACCGTGTGATTGGTGTATGAAACAACCTTCGTAACAATGTTCCAGGCATCATCCCAGGAATATGAGTAAACGTCAAGCAGCACCCTCATAAGCTCGGGAACAACAAGGGCGGGGTGTGTGTCGTTGATATGGATTGCAACCTTTTCGGCAAAATTGTTGAGTGTGCCGTATGCGGCGAGATGGTCGCGGATAATGCTCTGAAGAGAAGCGGAAACAAGGAAATACTGCTGTGTAAGACGAAGCAGCTTGCCTTCGTCGTGGTCGTCGGAGGGGTAAAGAACCTTTGAAATAACCTCCGCGTTGCTCGTCTCTTCAATAGCCTTGATGTATTCGCCCTGCGAGAAAAGGCTCATGTTGAAGTTGGTGGTGTCAACCGCCTTCCACAGACGAAGAACATTGACCGCCTTTGAATCGGCGCCGGAAATCATTATGTCATAGGGAACGGCGCGTACGGTGCGGTAGTTTTCACAGGTAACGGTACATTTGCCGTTTTCCCAGGTTTCGTTAATGTCGCCGCCGAGCGTTATGTCGAACGCCTTGTCGGGACGGAGTACAAGCCAGGAATCTGAGCCGCCCATCCAGTTGTCGGGCAGTTCAACCTGGTTGCCGTCAATTATTTTCTGCTTGAAAAGTCCGTATTCATAGCAGATTGAAAAGCCTGTCGCAGGGTATTCGAGAGTTGTCAGCGAATCCATAAAGCAGGCAGCGAGTCTGCCGAGACCGCCGTTGCCGAGACCGGGATTCGGTTCCATATCGCAGAGCTTGTTTATGTCAAATCCCCACTCGCTGAGTATTTCGGAGTATTCGTCCATAACGCCGATATTCATAAGATTGTTTCTCAGCGAAGGACCGATGAGAAATTCCATGCAAAGGTAGTAAACTCTTTTTGCCTGTTGCTTTTTGATTTTGTCGCGATAGACGGCGCGTTTTTCAGCGAGAATATCTTTAACGCTTAAAAGTGTCGCGCGGTATATCTGGTCGTAACTCGCCTCGTCGTAAGCTATTCCGTAATATCTTGAAAGCTTGGACATAAGCGATTTACGGATTTCTTCCTTTTTCTTTTTGTTTGTTGTCTGTTTTGCCGTGTTTTTTGCCATTGTTTTTTAACCTCGTGTTTTAATAGTTCATAATTTCTTTATAGAGTTCAATGTATTTTTCAGCCGACGCATTCCAGGAGAAATCGACAGCCATAACATTTTTAACCAGCGCCTTCCAGGCGTCCGCATTGTGATAAAGCTCAATGGCGTCTTTGATAACCGCCATCATCTCGTGCGCGTTGTAATTCGCGAAACTGAATCCGTTGCCCGTTCCGTCATATTTGTTGTAGGCGCGGATTGTGTCGAAAAGTCCGCCCGTCTCACGCACTACGGGTACGGTGCCGTAGCGCGACGCTATCATCTGCGAAAGGCCGCAGGGCTCGCTCTGCGATGGCATAAGGAAAATATCCGAGCCCGCGTAAATCTTTTTTGAAAGAGCCTTGTCGTATTTGAGAATCGTGCATACTCTGCCGGGATGCCTTGACGCAAGCCCGGAGAAAAAGTCCTCGAACTCTCTCTCACCGGTGCCGAGCAGAACAAAGTTCACATCGCAGGTGCAGATGATTTCCTCAATAACTCTTGAAACAAGGTCAAAGCCCTTGTGCGCCGCGAGCCTTGATACCATGGAGATAATCGGTGTTTCCTCGTTGTAGAAGCCGCAGATATTCACAAGCTCCTTCTTGCACTGAGCCTTGCCCGAAATGTTTTTCGGTGAGAATTTTTTGCAGATTTCATCATCGGTCGCGGGATTGTAGTAGTCAACATCTATTCCGTTTGTGATGCCCGTCATCTTCCACGCGTTTTCACGAAGAATCGGCGCAAGACCGTATGCGAAATACTCGTCCATAAGTTCTTCGGAATATTTTTTGCTTACGGTACTGATTTTGTCCGCGCATACAATGGCGCCCTTGAGCAGATTTATGCAGTTGTCATATTCGACAACATCCTTGTCCCAGAAACCGAGTTCAAAAACGTCGCCGAGAATCTCAAAACCGTATTTGCCCTGGTATGCGATGTTGTGAATAGTGAAAAGCACCCTTATATTGCTGTATTCGCTTATGTGCGCGAATTTGCGCTTAAGGTAAATTACGGCAGGCGCCGTCTGCCAGTCGTTTGCGTGCATAATGTCGGGATAGAAGTTCATGACACGCATAAGTTCCATAACAGCCTTGCCGAAATAAGCGAAGCGTTCGCCGTCGTCATAGCTGCCGTAAAGCATATCGCGCTTGAAATAATATTCATTGTCAATGAAATAATATGTGACATTATCCTTCTTGTATGAATTGATGCCGCAATACTGGTTGCGCCAGGAGAGCGAAACACCCGTTTCATACTCAAGCTTCAATTTGTCACCTAACTTTTCCCTGATACCCGCGTAAAGCGGAATAACAACCCTGACATCGCAGTTCTTGCCCGCCGCTTTTTTGAGAGCCGCGGGAAGAGAGCCCGCAACATCGGCGAGTCCGCCTGTTGAGGCAAAGGGAAGAGCTTCGGAAGCAACAAACAATATCTTCATAATCCTTATCCTTTCTTTCGGGCAGCGGCCTGAAACCGCTTACTCTGAAAATATAAAACAACGCTTTTTTCAAAACGCTCTTTTATACTTTCGGGAGCCTCCCCGAAAACTCGGGGAGGCTTCGGATATGATATGTCAAATCATTTTACCCTTGACAATATAATAGGGAGCGCTTTCCGCGCCGGAGAGCGTGACGCCTCCGCGGATAACCGTGTTCTTGTCCGCGACAACACAGTTGAGCGAAGCGTTTTCGTCAACAATCGTGTCCTGCATAAGAATTGAATTCTTCACAACCGCGCCTCTGCCGATTTTTACGCCTCTGAAAAGAATGCAGTTTTCAACAGTGCCGTAAATGTGGCAGCCGTCCGCTATGAGCGAGTCCCTGACATCTGAACTTGCCGAATAATATGTGGGAACGGAGTTGCGGACCTTCGTGTAAACGGGACGGTTTTTGACATTGAAGAGTTCGTCGCGCAGTTCGGGATTTTTGATTAAATCCATACTGAGAGCGAAATAGTCCTCGAACGATGAAACACAGCCGAAGAAACCGTCATATTTGTAAACACGGTAGTTTGCGTGGCCGATGTTCTTCGCGATTATATCTCTGTTGAGGCTTGAGTAGTTGTGCGCAATCGCGTCAAGAACAACCTGCTGTAAATATTCGGTGTTCGCAACGATTATGTTGAGGCAGATGTCTCCACTGCCCTCGAAGTTGCGGGGATATGCGAGAACATCGGTGATTTTGCCCTCGTCGTCGGAGAAGAATATTGTGTTGTTACGGGCGCGCTCGGGAGTCATTTCCATATTCTGCACGGCGAAAGTCATATCGGCTCCCGTGCTTATGTGATATTTGAGAATATCATTCAAATCAATGTTGCAGATAACGTCGCAGTCTGAAAGAACAATGTAATCGTCGGTTATTCTGCTCAGCGAATGATATGTGCTTTTGAGCGCTTCAAGTCTTGTGTTGCTTACTCCGCTCGTTCTGTCGGCGTAGGCGGTAATGTTGGGAGGCAGAATTTTGATACCGCCGCTTCTGCGTGCGAGATCCCAGTCCTTACCGCTGCCGATGTGGTCCATAAGCGAGTGGTAGTTGTGCTGAGTGATGACATTGACATTGTAAATATCGGAGTTGACCATATTCGAAAGGGCAAAGTCAATGAAACGGTATCTGCATCCGAAAGGAACCGATGCTATTGTGCGCAGCTTGGTGAGTTCCGGAATGTTTTTGTCGTGAATGTTTGAAAAAATAATTCCTGTTGCCGATGACATAATTCAATTCTCCTCTCTCATTATTTCGCGCTTATCATTGAACCGCCGGGGATATCCTCGCCGGAGGCAATGACATTGTCTGCGCCCACAACCGTAACTTCGTTGCATTCGTCCTTGCTTCTGCCTACTATTGAGCCCGCGCCTATCGTGCAGCCCGAGTCAATAATGCTGTATTGAACGATGGCTCCCTTTGAAACGGTAACATTGCTCATAACGACGGAATCGCGTATCACGGCGCCGCGTTCAACCTTGACGCCGCTGAACAGTATGGAGTTGTGAACCTCGCCTTCAATAACACAGCCCTCTGTGATAAATGAATTTGAAATGTCGGAAGTTGAAGAAATATAGTGAGGGGGGAGGGGTTCGTTGCGTGAGAAGATGCGCCAGGAGGAGTCTTTTATCGGGAACTGCGGGTTTTCGCCGAGAAGGTCCATATTCGCCTCCCACAGCGATGAAACAGTTCCGACATCCTTCCAGTAGCCCTCAAACGGATACGCATACATCGAGCAGCCGTCCGCGAGCATCTTCGGAATTACGTTTTTGCCGAAGTCATTTACGGAATCGGGGTCGTTTTCGTCTTCGATAAGATATTTTTCAAGCACCTTGCGGCTGAATACATAAATACCCATGGAGGCCTTTGTCGATTTCGGATGAGCAGGCTTTTCTTCAAATTCAATTATTTTAAGATTGTCGTCGGTGTTCATAATGCCGAAACGGCTTGCCTCTTCAAGTGAAACCTCAAGCACCGCTATCGTGCAGTCCGCGCCGTTCTTTTCGTGAGCGTCAATCATTTTGGAGTAATCCATCTTGTAGATATGGTCGCCCGAAAGAATAAGCACATAATCCGGGTCATAGCGGTTTATGAAGTTGAGATTCTGATAAATTGCGTTCGCCGTGCCTTTATACCAGTCCGCACCTTCCTTTGCCTGGTAGGGCGGCAGAACCATTACGCCGCTTTGCATTTTGTCGAGGTCCCAGGGCTGACCGTTGCCGATATACTCGTTGAGCACAAGCGGCTGGTACTGCGTAAGAACACCCACAGTGTAAATCTGTGAATTAACGCAGTTGGAAAGAGGGAAGTCGATAATGCGGTATTTGCCGCCGAAAGGAACGGCGGGCTTGGCTGTTTTCTCTGTGAGAGCATAGAGCCTGCTGCCCTGACCTCCCGCGAGGAGCATGGCAACACATTTTTGCTTCTTATACATTTTTACACCCCGTTTTCAAATTCTTGTTTATTGCTTTTTATTTATGGCTTTCGCCTGTTTTCTGAAAATAACGCCGCCGAATGAAGGAAGGTCGATTTCAATATAATCCGCCTTGCTGTCGCCTTCCTTGACAGAAACGGATTTAACCGGTTCGCTGTTGAGAAGATTGTTGCCTCCGAAACGGTATTCGTCAGTTGTCAGAACCTCCGTGTAATAACCGCTCTTCGGCACTC